>CAYGHB010000071.1:0-7899 GCA_964349375.1 uncultured Syntrophomonadaceae bacterium
GATTAATATATAACCTAAACACAATGCATTCCAGGGCGGGTGCTCAGGTGCCTTTCAGTTCACTTAACTTTGGGACCGACACTACCGAAGAGGGGCGCATGGTTTGCAAGGCGGTGTTAGAGGCCTTCCGTCGCGGTTTGGGACGGGGCGAGACGCCGATCTTTCCTAACCTCGTTTTCCGGGTTAAGGAAGGTATCAACTTTAACCCCGGTGATCCCAGCTACGATCTTTACCGTCTGGCCCTCCAGGTGGCTGCCCGCCGGATGAACCCGACTTTTAGTTTTATGGACAGCAGCTTTAATAAGGCCTTCGGTGACGAGGTTTCCTACATGGGTTGCCGGACACGGGTCATTGCCAACCGGCATGGCGCAGCGGTTTCGGCTGGGAGAGGCAACATCGCCCCGGTTACCCTGAACCTGCCGCGCATTGCCCTCGAGAGTAAAGGTCAGCAGGAGCTTTTCTTTGTCCAGCTAGATCGGGTTTTGCGTATCGCCACTCGTCAGCTGCTGCACCGTTTTGAGGTGCTGGCCCGGCTTCAGGCCAGCGATCTGCCTTTCCTGATGGGCCAGAAACTATACTTTGGTTCTGACAAACTCGGACCCGACGATACTATACGCGAGGTGATCAAACATGGCACCTTGGCAGTTGGTTTTATCGGCCTCGCCGAAACCCTGCAGATGCTGATAGGCAGGCATCACGGTGAAGATCAGGAGGCGCTGAAGCTAGGGCTGCAAGTTGTTGAGCACATGCGGCGGCGGATCGACAGCTACGCTGAAGAATACGATTTGAACATTGTGCTGGTAGCCACACCTGCCGAAGGCCTGGCCGGGCGCTTTGTGAAGATCGACCGGGAACGTTTCGGCACGATCCCGGGCGTAACCGATAAAGAATACTACAGCAACTCTTTCCACATCCCGGTTTATTACACGATGTCGATGTTTGATAAGATTGCCGGTGAGGGGCAGTTCCACCATCTCTGTAATGCCGGGCACATCAGCTACACAGAGCTTGAGGCTCCGCCGGCTAACAATATCGATGCAGTCGACAATATTATTCGCAAGATGGGGGCATCCGATTTCGGCTACGGCGGGATTAACTTTCCGATTGATGAATGCCGCAGCTGTTCCTATGGCGGTGTTTTCAGCGAAGATTGCCCCGAGTGCGGAAGCCCTAATATCAGGAGGATCCGCAGAATAACCGGATATCTTTCCACTGATGAGCGTTTTAACGAAGCCAAATTCAGTGAGCTCAAGGATCGCCGGGTCCATTACAAGCCCGCTGATCGCCGGTGATGCTGCAATTGGCCGGTTTTAAAAAAGAGAGTATTGTGGACGGGCCGGGGATCAGGGCTACAGTTTTTTTCCAGGGTTGCCCCCACCTATGCCCTGGCTGTCATAACCCTGAAGCGCAAGATCCGCTGGGTGGCTCAATGATCTCCGTTGGTGAACTGGTCAGAATGATCAGTAAAAACAACGACATTACTGGGATAACATTTTCCGGTGGAGAGCCTTTTGCGCAGGTTCCGGCTGCTGCGGCGCTTGCCGATCAGGTTAGAGCGCTCGGTTTGAATCTGGTTATCTACAGTGGCTATACTTTCGAAAAACTGCTTATTTTAGGCCAAGCAGATCCTTCGATCAGGAAGCTGCTTGAAGGGGCCTGGCTTTTGATAGACGGACCCTACCTGGAGAGTGAGCAGGATTTAAACCTTGCTTTCCGGGGATCACGCAATCAGCGGATCGTTGATCTTCAAGAGACCCTGAAAGAGGACATTGTGGTTGAATGGGCAGGTTCGGACGATGGATAGGGGTAACAATAAAACATTTTCGCTGATCAGGCACGACAACATTGCTTACCTGCAGTCTCCGCTATTTAAGGCAAGCGGCCTGGTAGAACATGCCTTCTCAACCCGCTCAGGTGGTTGCAGCAGCGGTAATATGGCGTCGCTCAACATGGCTTTTCACACAGAGGATAGTTTTGATAGGGTGCTTGAAAACAGGCGCCGTTTTTTTGAGCTCTTTCAGGCCGATTACCGGCAGATTGTTTCAGCAATCCAGGTCCACGGTACGACAATTGCTGTTTTTGACAACAGCCACAAAGGTGAAGGAGCGCTGCCCCATAGCGCAAAAAAACGCTACGACGCCCTGGTTACCACCGAGCCGGACCTGATCCTCACAGCTTATGCAGCCGATTGCCAACTTATTTATTTTTGTGCGCTCGACAGGCCGCTCATAGCCCTTGCTCATGCCGGGAAACAGGGAGCGTTGGGTCGCATTGGATCACAGGTGGTAAAGTATCTGGAGGATCAATACCAGGTGAAGCCGGGCCGTCTGCTGGTTGCGATGAGCCCGGCGGTATGCCGCTGCTGCTACCAGGTGGGAAGCGAGGATGCTGATGCATTCCGGCAGGCAGGCTGGCGAGAACAATGCTATCTGGAGCCGACAGCAGGAGATAAGTTTAATCTTGATCTTGGAGCGATAAACTTAAGTCAGTTGCTGACGGCCGGTATTAATAATGATAATATAGCGATAAGCGGGTTATGCACTTCCTGTAACCCCGATCTTTTTTACTCTTATCGGCGTGATTGCGGTAAAACGGGTAGGATGATCGGTTTTATAGCCCTAAAGAACAAAGGCACGGGGTAGAGGAATTGGAAAATAAGCGCCTGAGGAAGGCAAAACAGCGGTTTGAAGTGCTGCCCGGAGCAGGTAAGCGCTTCAGCTTCAGTAATATCAGGCAGGCAGCAGTATTTTATATTCTTTTACTGCTGGCTTTGGTTATTTTGGTGCAGCTTGGCTACCATTGGCTCGGCGAGCAATTCCAATCCTGGCGCCTGGGGGTTATTGAAGCAGAACAGGGTTACATGCAGCAGCAGGCTGAACTATGGGGGGTTGTAACTCGCCATGAAACGGTTATAACCTCTCCGGTTGATGGAGTTATCCTCCATCTTGCTGCCCTGGGTGAGCGTGTTCCTGTCGGTTCCGAATTGGCCCGGATCGGTCAGTTAACCCCGGCTGAGATGCAGCTTTTGCTTGATACTGCGGAACCCGATTTAGGTGAAGAGCTGTGGGAGAAGATCCAGCAATACTGGCACGAAGTTTTTCCGGATGAGGATCAGTATTTAGAAGCAGGAGAAGGCCTTCCTTTATTCACCAATATGATTACAATTGAAAGCCCGGAAGCGGGGTTCCTGTCTTACTATATTGACTCCTGGGAAGACCGCAGGCAGCCGCTCTATCTGCCTGAAGAAGAGCTGGAGACGCTGGTACCAACCGGCACCTATGTGTTTGAAGGCGATCTGGTGCAGCGCGGGGAGCCGATCTTAAAGCTTGTGGACAACTGGCAGTGGTATTTTAGTTCAGTAGTTCCCTTTCACCCGGGACGTTTAATTGCCATTTTACCGCAAGTTGAGCTATTATTTGAATTTGCCCCGGGAGATCCTGTAGCTGCCACATTAATCAGCCATGAGATTGACGAAGCAGCTCAGGAGGTTCGTCTGACCTACCAGATCAACAGGCAGCTGCCCGGGTTTGACCTGGTGCGCCTGACCAGCGCCACTTTGCTCTACGAGCAGAAGAGCGGTATAATTGTGCCTGAAGCTGCTGTTTTTAAAAAAGAAAAGCTTACCGGGGTATACCTGAACCAGAGTGGCCGGGTGATTTTTACCGAGGTAACTGTTGTGGAAAAGCAGGAAGATAAAGTGATGGTTGAAGGCCTACAGCCCGGCAGCCTGATCATAACCCGCCCCGATCTGGTTACCGAAGGTCAACGCCTGAACTGATTATTTTTATTTATCTTAGGAGTAATCTATTGAGTCAGTTGAAAAAAAGATATGCAGAAATTAAAGCAGAAATCGCTGCAGCCGCTGAGAATGCCGGCCGTGATCTAAGTGAAATCAAGCTTGTAGCGGTCACAAAAACCGTTGGCGTCGAAGAGGTACGCCAGGCCTTTGCTCTCGGGATCAGTGATTTTGGAGAAAACCGGGTTCAGGATGCTGCCCCTAAAGTAGCCGCTTTGCCCGAAGCGCGCTGGCATTTCATCGGCCACCTGCAGTCAAACAAGGTAAAGGATGTATTGCCCTTTTACACCCTGATCCATTCCCTTGATCGCCCATCTCTGGCCGCTGCCTTGCAGAACACCGCCGAGAGCTTTGATCAAATAGTAGATGTCCTGGTGCAGGTGAATGTCTCCGGTGAAGAGAGCAAGTTTGGCCTGGAACCTTCTGCCCTGGCGGATTTCCTGGGATACCTGAACGGCTTAGAGCGAATCAGAGTCTGCGGCCTGATGACCATGGCTCCTTTTGTTGATGATCCTGAAGCAGTGAGACCTGTTTTTCGCCGTTTGCGCGAACTGCGCGATCTGTACGCTACTTCCGGTAACGGGTTGAATGAGCTTTCTATGGGGATGACCAATGACTATAAGGTAGCAGTTGAGGAAGGGGCAACCATCGTCAGGATCGGCAGCGCCCTCTTTACATAAATTTAGCAGATAGCAGGTGATCACAATCAGATTAGCAGCTGAAGGTTTGTTGTTTTTCTTGCAGATTTATAACATCGTAATTTTGGCGCGAATTGTTCTGTCCTGGTTTATGATCGGCGGCACCGGAACCAATCAGACGGTGGCGGCTATTTACCAGATAGTATACGGCCTTACCGAACCTCTGCTTGCACCGATCAGAGCACTAATTCCGCCGATCAAGATTGGCATGGCTTTCTTAGATCTTTCTCCGTTTATCCTGCTGGTCCTGATCAGTCTGGCCCGGCAGCTGGTATTTCGCTATATCTATTTTTAAAAGCTTAGGAGCGCTGCAATTGAGAACAACATCGCCTCTTTCTGATTCCGAAAAACAGTGGTTGCAGAATTTTGAGAGAAAGCTGGAAAATCTAGATGGCAATCGCACTTTAACAACAAATTTTCTGGATCCGCGTCAGCTTGAACTGGCTGAAGCGATTCTTAGTCGTGAGAATTCCTTATCATATACCGTTTTCGGTGGTTACCCCGAAGCGGAGCGTAACTTGCTCTATATATTTCCGGCCCAACATCAGGAAAAGCTCCCGGAGCTGGAAGCAATCCGAGTCAGCTGGAAGAGCCCTGCCGGCCAAATCGGGCATCGAGATCTGCTGGGGTCAGTTCTGGCTCTCGGTTTAAAGCGCGATCAGGTAGGCGACATTATTGTCACAGAAGAGCAGCAGGCTATAGTGATTATAGCTGCTGCCCAGGCTGCTTATATAAGTGCCAACTTAACTGAGGTGGGACAGCAAAAAGTCGAAAGTGAGGTCATCGATATCAGCGGGGGGCTACCCGTGGCGGAAGATGATGGCCGTGACATTAAAGGTACAGTGCCCAGCCTGCGTTTAGATGCGGTAATCTCCCTGGGGTTTGGTCTTTCCCGGTCAAGAGTTGTTCTGCTAATTAAGGGAGGCGTGGTCCGGGTAAACTGGCGGCCGGTGAATTCGCCGGCTCACCAGCTGAAAGAGGGAGACCAGATTTCCCTGAGAGGCAAAGGCCGTCTGCTGCTTACCATCGTCGAAGGGGAAACCCGCAAGGGCAGAATGCACATCAGGTTAAAGAGGTATAGCTAAAAAAGATCGTGAACTTCTGATTCCTGAAACAAAGGCAGTTTATAGATAGTTAACCCTTATGCTTCGGAAAAAATGAGCCGGGCCACAGGGATGATTCTATCGTCTATGACAGCTTAATAATTATGAAGGGGGAGAGCAAGTATGATCATAACACCGCTCGATATCCAGAACAAGGAATTTGAAAGGACCTTCAGGGGTTACGATATTGAAGATGTAGACGAGTTTTTAGATCGTATTGCCAAGGATTTAGAGCAGTTGATCCGGGAGAACAACGATTATAAGGAACAGATTGAACTGCTGCAGGAGAAAAATAAAACATACCACAAAATGGAAGAAACAATGCACAACGCGATTGTTGTAGCCCAGAAAACTGCCGAAGAGGTTAAGCAGAATGCCAAACGCGAAGCCGAGCTAATTAAAAAGGATGCCGAGAGAGAGGCAAAGCAAATCCTTGAAGAAGCACGCATGCGGGCTGGCCGGGTCCTTGGAGAACACGAAGAGCTGCTCAAGCGGGCCAGGGTCTTTAAGATGCGCTTTAAGGCTTTTCTGGAAACTCAGCTTACAACGCTTGACAGCGATGAATGGATGACAGAGCAGCTTAAAGGACAGAGTTTGGGAAGCACAACTAGGCAGCAGGCGACCAAAGAGCCTGAACCTAAGCCACCTGCTCCTGAACCGGCAAAAGAAGCGGCCGACGAAGAAGCTAACGAAGGAGATAAACCGCCAATCCGGCCACGACTGGAGCTTGCTCCCAACCGTGAGACTGAGCCCGACAATACGGATTAGCCTTTTATTACAGCTTAGTGCATTTCAGGACCATTTTTTATGGCGGGCTATTATCAAATATCTGGAGGAATTAAATAATGGATTACCGCGATACACTGAACCTACCACAGACTGAATTTCCGATGCGCGCCAACCTGCCGGTTCGGGAACCTGATATGCTTAAATCTTGGGCTGAGCTTAATATTAACAGCCTGGTTAACGAAAAGCGCAGTGGATCACCGACCTACATATTGCACGATGGGCCTCCATATGCCAACGGTGATATCCATATGGGTACTGCATTAAACAAGGTGCTTAAGGATATAATTAATAAATACAAGACAATGCGGGGGTTTAACTGTCCTTACGTTCCGGGATGGGATACCCACGGCCTGCCGATTGAACATCAGATTATCAAAACCAAGAAGGTTAACCGGAAAGAGATTTCCGATCTCGAATTCCGGAAAATGTGTCATCAGTATGCTCTTAGCTATGTCGATATCCAGCGGGAACAGTTTAAGCGGCTCGGCGTGCGTGGCGACTGGGATAACCCCTACCTGACCCTGACCCCCGCTTACGAAGGGCGCCAGATCAGGATCTTCGGCACCATGGCTGAGAAGGGCTACATCTACAAGGGCATGCGTCCTGTATACTGGTGTGCCGACTGCGAAACCGCGCTGGCTGAGGCGGAAATCGAATACGGGATGAAAACCTCCGATTCTATATACGTTAAATTTGCTGTTGTCGACGACCAGGGATTGCTCGACGGAACAGATCATAAATACTGCCTGATCTGGACTACCACCGCCTGGACCATCCCCGCCAACCTGGCCATTGCTGTCCACGCCGATTTTGATTATGTCCTGGCCGATGCCGGAGACGAGCAGTATCTGCTGGCTGAAGGACTTCTGGAAGATGTTGCCAGGATTGCCGGATCGGAAAAACCCTGGACTGTTTTAAAGAAGTTTAAAGGCAGTGAACTGGTCGGTATCCGCTGTCGTCATCCTCTCTACGACAGGGAATCAGTGCTTCTGGTCGGAGATCACGTAACACTGGAGCAGGGAACCGGTTGTGTGCATATTGCCCCGGGTCACGGTCATGAAGACTTTGCCATCGGCCAGGCCAACAACCTGCCGGTGCTCAGTCCACTTGACGATACCGGTGTTTTTACTGTAGAAGCGGGCCAGTATTCAGGCATGCGTTACGATAAAGGTGGCTTGCAGGTGATTGAAGATCTAAGAAATTCAGGGGCGCTGATCCGTTCAATTCCCATTGAACACCAGTACCCTAACTGCTGGCGCTGCAAACAGCCGGTCCTCTATCGCGCTACGGAACAATGGTTTGCGTCGATCGACGGTTTTCGCAAGGAGGCGCTTGATGCTATTAAAAAAGTGAACTGGACGCCTTCCTGGGGTGAGGAACGAATCTACAACATGATCGCCGAGCGTCAGGATTGGTGTATCTCCCGCCAGCGGGTCTGGGGAGTACCGATTCCGATCTTTTACTGCACAACGTGCAACGAAGCGATTATTAACCGGGAGACGATTGATGCGGT
>CAYGHB010000072.1:0-2166 GCA_964349375.1 uncultured Syntrophomonadaceae bacterium
AATCCGTAGGCGATATTTTCAGCAACAGTCAGGTGGGGGAAGAGGGCGTAGTTTTGAAAAACAAAACCGATTTTCCGGTCGCGTGGAGCGATAAAGATCTTTTCCGCCGAACTGTATAGAACCCGGTCATTTAGTTTGATCAGGCCTGCGTCAGGTCGAATCAGGCCGGCAATGCAAAAAAGGGTCATCGTTTTGCCGGAGCCGGAGGGGCCTAAGATTGAAACAATCTCTTCGTTGACAGTCAGGTTTACATCTAAATTAAAGCCGGGCAGGGTGCGCTTTATACTAATTTCCAGCAATTTTTTGCCCCCTTCCGTTTTGCCTGGCTTTCGTCTTCCAGTAGGCCAGTAAGGCCAAAGAGGCCAGAGCGAAGATAAAAACCACCAGCGTCAAAATCAGCGCTTCGCCCATCTGGCCGGCCTGCAGCTTAAAATAGATGGCAACCGGAAGGGTGGTTGTTCTGCCGGGCAGATTACCGGCCAGCATTAACGTGGCGCCGAACTCACCTAAGGCCCGGGTAAAGGCAAGGACGGTTGCAGCCATCACCGTTGGCCAGGACAGTGGCAGGGTAACGGTCCAGAAGAGGCGCCATTCGCCTGCGCCAAGAGTGCGCGCAGCATTTTCAAGATTGGCGTCCACCTGTTCAAACCCGCCGCGGGCTGTTATATACATTAGGGGAAAAGCGACGATAACTGCGGTGACAACGGTTGCCGGCCAGCTGAAAATGATCGTGGTATCAAATAGCGCCAACAGTTTGCCCAGTGGGCCCCGGTTGCTGAAAAGCAGCAACAGGCCAAAACCGATGACAGTTGGCGGTAAAACGATTGGCAGTAGGAATAAACTGTCAATTAAGTGCCTGAAGCGGCCTTGATAATTGGCCATCCAGCGGGCGGCGGCCAGGCCAAGGAAGAAAGTGATCGCCGTTGCGGCTAAGACGGTTCTCAGTGATATCAATAGAGGGGAAAGGAAAAAATCCATCAAGCGCCTCCCGGTTAATCTGGTTGGTTTATTGTTATGTAACCGTGCTTTTTAAAAATAGCCATGGCCGGCGGGCTGAACAGGAAATCGATATAGGCGGCAGCTTGCTCCGGATGATTGCTGGCAGCGACCACTGCTACCGGAAAGATTATCAGC
The DNA here is from genome assembly GCA_964349375.1 of uncultured Syntrophomonadaceae bacterium. GTDB lineage: Bacteria > Bacillota > Dethiobacteria > DTU022 > DTU022 > UBA993. Next base: position 1,135 of record CAYGHB010000072.1, read on the forward strand.
CGGTTGACCTCGTCGGGAGCTGTTGCTATGATTTTGACCCGATCAGAGGTAATGGTGTCGGTGTAGTAGACGATGCCATATTCCACACTATTGTTTTCCACATAGTTTAGGACCTGGCGGACATTGTTACCCAATATTATTTTCGGTTTTAGCTCTTCGTAAGAAACTCCGGTGTATTTAAAAACCTCCAACGCATATGCACCGGCCGGTACAAACCCCGGGTCGCCGATGGCCAACAGGCTGAAATTGCCATCTTTTAGGGCCGAAAAATCATCAATTGCATCCTGGTTGTCTTGGTGGGTGATTAAAACCAGTTTATTGGCCAGAACATCCCTGCGTGTATTGACCAAGATCAGCGATTTTTGTTCCAGGGCATTCATCTGGCTTGCGGCAGCAGAGAAAAAGATATCTGCCGGCGCTCCGTTTTCAATCTGGGTCTGCAGGTCTCCAGCTGCAGCAAAATTAGTCTTAATCCTGATCTGTTGCTGCTCCTGGCTGTATAGATCATTAACTTCGGCCAGGGCATCAGTTAGGCTGGTTCCGGCCGCAACAATAAGCGTAACCTGGCCCTCAGCGTGGCAACCGGGTAATGAGCTGATTGCCATAAGAACCAGCAGCAGAAAAAGAGTCAGTTTTAGGAAATGATAGCGCATTAACAGGCCAATCCTTTCAGGCACCGAAAGAACAATCTGGATAAACGCAAACTTTGCATTGGCGGCAGAGACCGCCGTGACCAAGAGCAGCAATATCCCCGGCGCTGACCTGCTGGCCGGCGAGCAGGCGGGGCAGAATCAGGTCAAAAATAGTAGTGTTAAAGTACATGGCACAGGCCGGCAGACCCACCAGCGGAATATCTTGAAGGTGCGCCAGTAAAAACATGGCTCCGGGCAGGGCCGGGGCTCCGTATTTGATAATTTCAGCCCCGGTTTTACGGATACCGCTCGGGGTAACATCATCAGGATCAACAGACATCCCGCCGGTGATGGTGATCAGGTTGCACCCTTCCGCAACAAGCTCTTTGATCCCGGCGGC
>CAYGHB010000072.1:2266-3604 GCA_964349375.1 uncultured Syntrophomonadaceae bacterium
ACGTTGAGAAGGCCGGAGGTTTCAGCAATCAGGTTTAAGCGCCCTTCAGAAGGGCCTTCAATGATCAGGCCGGGCCCGGCTATTGCCGCGGCAATTCTTTCTCCGGCAGTTTCTTCGTGCAGTTCCCCTGCTTCCAGTTCCAAGGTATATATGTGATTTTTGCCAATATTTAAGAGGATCTCAACATCCTCAGGGCGGATTTGATGACCCTTTTTAAAGAGCGCTCCTTTAAAAGCGCCTTTTTCAATCTTGGTGATGTCATGACAGAGTAAATGACCGACCGCGTTTATAGTTTCAATCTGACTGATGATCACTGACTGTTCCCTCTCTCCTGCGGCAATGTAAGTCTTTCGGATTAAGGAGCGTTATGTTTTTAAAAGCATAACGCTTCCCTGATTATGCCCCCTTCCATTTGTGGAAAGGGGCAACGTTAAAAGTATTTCTTAATTGTAATTATAGTAGCTGTGCAGGTAATGTCAATAATAACTGAGTCTTTTACTTAGGCTGCATCCGGATTGCCCCGTCAAGACGAATCGTTGTGCCGTTAAGCATGGTGTTTTCAATGATCTGGCGGGCCAGCATTGCGTATTCTTCGGGACGTCCCAACCGTTGGGGGAAAGGCACCATATTGCCCAATGCTTCACGGACATGATCCGGCATGCCCATTAGCATTGGTGTTTCCATGATGCCGGGGGCGATGGTTACCACCCTGATCCCGAGCGGGGCCAGCTCGCGGGCGACCGGCAGCGTCAGGCCGACTATGCCACTCTTGGAGGCGCTGTAGGCAGCCTGGCCGATTTGACCCTCGAATGCGGCAACTGAAGCGGTATTAATGATTACTCCTCTTTCCCCATCTGCGCCGGGTTCGTTTTCGGCAATTTTTTCGGCAGCCAGGCGGATCAGATTAAAAGTGCCGACCAGGTTAACCTGCAGCACCCGGTTGAACAGCTCAAGATCATGCGGCCCCTGTTTACCGAGCACCTTAGCGGCCGGAGCGATACCGGCGCAGTTTACAACCACGTTGATCTGACCAAAGATAGCTGTTGCCTGCTCGATCGCCTTCGCGACACTTTCCGGTGAACTGACATCGGTTTTAATGAAGAGCGAGTTGTCGCCAAGATCGGAAGCCAGTTTTTTCCCGCGGCTGTCATCTAAGTCAAGAATGGCAGCTTTGCCGCCAGCAGCGATTATTGCTCTGACCGTCGCTTCGCCAAGCCCGGAGGCTCCACCGGTGACCAGCGCCTTGCACTTAATAAATTCCAAAGTATATCTCCCCCTTCGGGTATATTATCCAAATATCTTTTCGCTGTTCATCATAACTTATCCTGCCCTTGCTAC
>CAYGHB010000072.1:3704-7861 GCA_964349375.1 uncultured Syntrophomonadaceae bacterium
GTCAGCGGTGGCGAAGATTTCGTGATTGCGGGAAACATCGGACTCATGCTTTGCGCCTTCCTGCCTGATCAGTGGCCTGATCCCGGCATAGGCACTGATAATGTCTGCGTCGGTTAGCCGTGCCCGTGGGAAGACTCTATTGACAGTCTTAAGCAGGTAATCGCAATCTTCCCTGGTGCACCAGGGTTCGTCGAGGTTGGACGATTCAGGATAGTAGGCGGTGTCGGTAGTGCCGATGATTGATACTTTGCCCCGGCGCAGAATAAAGAAAAAGCGCCTATCATCTAAGGAAACAAGGCTGAAGGCATTTCTGTTGCCAAGCCTTTCTGCCGGGACCACCAGGTGGACGCCTTTTGTAGGATAAATCCTTTCCTGGTTGTAATCAGACCCGGCGAGCACTTGATCTGTCCAGACCCCTGTTGCCGAAATAACACAACGACCGCGGACTTCAAAGTTTTGACCGCTGAAGATATCGGTAACGGCTACTCCGTTCACTTTATTGTCCTGATCTTTTAAAAATCCATCAACGGGAGCATAATTGAGAGCTGCAGAGCGATCATTGCTGCCGGCAAGGCTTTCCTTGATGATTTCGAGGGTAACTCTGGCGTCGTCACAGTTGGTGTCGTAATAATAGCCGGCCATGGTCATTTTGCCCAGCTCCGGATCTTCTAAGGTAACAGCCGGTTCCAGCTCTTCTATGAATGAAGTTTTAAAGATTCGGGATTTCCGGTAATTTTTGTGCTCGCTGAAGCAGTTAGAAAGCAGATCGTAAAGCATAACAGCAAGACGGATCTTCAGCGGCTTTGCATTGTAGTTTTCGTACGAAGGGTAGACAAATCCGAGAGGGCGCACCAAGTTGGGCAGATGACAACGCAGCCAATTTCTCTCGCTTGTTGATTCGCGCACCAGGCTGAATTCCCCTGAGGCAAGGTAACGAAGACCGCCGTGGAATAACTTTGATGATCGCGAAGATGTGCCAAAAGCAAAATCGTTTTTATCAAGCAGACAGAATGAAAGGCCGCGCAGGGTGCATTCTCTCGCTATGCCGGCCCCGGTAATGCCACCGCCGATGATGATCAGATCAAAATTCTGCTTTTGGATAAAATCCAGAATCTGCTTGCGGTCGTTGGCGCTCCAGTTCACGGACACCATCAAATAACGCCTCACTTTTTATAAAATAAATATCTATTCGCTAATAATGTATACCAATTGCCGATTGTTTGCAATCAAAAAATTATTAAGGAAAAAGAAAACCAGGGCAAAGATAATGAGGGCCCTGGTCTGGCAATAAGGGTGAAAGGAGGTTAGACTCCTATCAGTTAGACAAACCGTTAGTGCCACTAAAATAAGAAACAGTAACACCATTATAGGTTCTGATCCGGTGTTTGTCAAATAATCGTCAAATAATTTAAAAATTTTGTTGACAAGCATCTTGTTTTCCGCCATACTCACATTAGGGAAGTGTAACCTGAACGACAATAGCAAACTGGCCGAAAGGTTGGGGCGCAAAGCTAAAGGGTCTAAGGCTCTGCAAAGAGCTAAGACAGCCTGGCCGCCGAAACGGGTTATTTTAGTTGGCAGAGAAAAGCGAAAGGATAATAAAAGTTTAGAGCCCGGATAAAAATTAAGAAACCGGGTAAAAAATTACCTGACCGACAAAGGCAAACCAGTCGAAAGGCTGGGGCGCAAAGCCAAAGGGTCTAAGGCTCTGAAGAGAGCTAAGATAGCCTGGCTGCCGAAACAGGTTTTTACTGTTTCAAAGTTGTCGGTCCCTCTGAAGGAGGGACTTTTTAGTGGAGAAGAAAGTAACATGGGTAAAGAGCTTAAGCGTGGTAATGGCCGTTTTGATGGCGATGACTGCAGCAGGGTACTTTATCTTAACCAGTGAGCAAGATAAGGCACAAAGTGGAACGGTAGCAGCAGCTTCGTTTGCCCCAGTAGAGTTGCCGCGGGAAGAGAAGAAATCTGAAACTGTTTCAGAATCAGAGACTGAAGAAGCAAGCGCAGAAGAAAATGATTTAGCCTCAGTGACAAAGACGACAGAGGATACAGTTAAGGCTGATTCCGGCGGAAAAACTCCAGCAGTCAATCTTAAAAATAAGCCTCTAGCAGATGAGAAAGAAGCGCCGGTAGTTATACAGACTTCTTCGGCCCCGGTAGATTACAAGGCCGAAAGCAAACCGGTTGAAACCCTAACAGAGACCCCCGCTGCTCAGCCTGTAGTTACCGAAATACCGGCAGTCATGGTTGAAGAACCGCAGCTTACAGCCGCTCCTGTTTCTTACAACTGGGGCAGTTCGGCTAACTATGTTTTCCGGATGGAAGTAAAGGTAAGCAATAATGGCAGTGAAACGGCAAGGAATGTTAATGTTTCGGTGCCTCTGCTCGAAAACAGTTCCCCCTACCAGAAAACCAGCCTTAAGTCAGTAAATTTTGAGATTGTCAGTTCTTCCGGCCGGGTTAGCACCTTTAACCTCGGCGATATTAACCCCGGTGAAACAAAAACGATTATCGCCGACTTTGATGTTAACGTCCGCTCGCTTTCGCTTAACACCAGCAACGAAACTCTCGATCGGGCCCGTAAAATTTATGAGCAGTACGCCGGTTCCGGCAACTGCCGTGATTTGGCCTTAGCTTTTATCAACAAGTGCCGGGAACAGGGAATTACTGCCCGCGAAGTAATCGGTTTTGCCCGCACTCAACGCGGGGCGATGACTTCCGGCTCGCTTCAGGGTTACCGCCACAGCTGGGCTGAAATCAACGTAGAAGGGCTCGGCTGGGTGCCGGTGGATTTAACCTTCCAATACTTCGGCGCTTTTCCGCATACTTCACATATCGTGGAGAGTTACAGCGACCAGTCAATAAAAGTTACTTATACCGGCGGAAGTTTAAGCGCCAGCTGGAGTAATGCCGTTATGTAAATGCATCCCTCCTTCATTTTGCAAGGCGATGCATTTTCCTTAAAAAACCCCGGTCCTCCACTACCGGGGTTTTTCCTTATTTTTGTACCAATAGCATCAAGTTTTGACGTTTTTATGAACAGCAGGCTTCAGCTAGAAGCTCAAGCAGATCGATGACCCTGTGGTTATCCTGGGTCAGGCCCTCCCGGCAAAAAGGACAGGCGGTTACGATACCGGCCCCGGCAGGGAATTCAGTCAGGCGGCGTTTGGCGATCTCTTCTGCTGTTTTGGGGAATGACAGCTGAAACATTCTGCCACCGCCGCAGCAATGAGTAAACTCACCGGAGGCAAGCGGTTCTTCAATTGTCAAACCGGGGATTGATTCCAACAGCTGACGGGATTCTGCAGTGATCTTAGCTGTTCTGGCCCAGATGCAGGGGTCGTGATAGCTGAGTTTTGTCTGTCCAACCGCTGAAGGTTTGAGCAAACCTTTATTGACAAGGCCAAGGAAATAAGATGGAGCATCGATAATTTCGAGCGGCAGCTCAAAACCCCACTCTTTATAGCGTTCGCTAAAAACCATCCAGCATTCCGGGCAGCTGGTAACCAGCTTTTTTGCTCCGCTTTCAATAAATTTCCGGTAATTTTCGGCTGCCAGACTGCAAGCCAATTTTGGGTCGCCCCAGGTTTCAGCGGGGTAACCGCAGCAATCTTCATCTAAGAGCTGGTAACTGACGCCGGCTTTCTGAAAGAGCTTTTCGACACTGTTAAGTGATTCCGGATGGTTAGCCAGGGCAGTACACCCGACAAAAAAGAGAACATCTGCCCCCCTTTTTGTTCTGCTGTTAAATGGTGGTTTCTGCCCGTAAGGGCTGCCGTATTTTTTTAAATTGGCCAGGTATGGTTCCCAGGCAGGCAGCTGACCGGACTGGTCATCGGTATCAGGAGTTCGGGCATAAAGCAGTTCATCACATAAGTTTAGCTCAGGGAAAGGGCAGAGCACAGTACAGCCCCGGCAGCCGAGGCAGTGGGCGATTGCCTCTATTACCTCGTTGCTTAACTCCAGGTGATCCTGCCGGTGCATTGCCGCAAAACGGGCTTTTCCGGCCGGCGCTACCTTTTCATGGCCCAGCGCCTGCAGGACGGGACAGTCGCAGCGGCACATGTTCGGGCAGAGCGCGCAGTTTAATAGCTGTTCCATATTTACTTCTGCCATAGTTTTACCTCCCCCAGCCCAAGTTTTCCGGGATTCATGAT
>CAYGHB010000073.1:0-7800 GCA_964349375.1 uncultured Syntrophomonadaceae bacterium
CAGGCTTTTGCCCGTCACCAAATTGTTACCGGTGAAGATGGTAATCCGATCGATTACATATTCCTCGAAGTAAACGCCGCTTTTGAAAAGATGACCGGCCTTTCCAAGGATAATATTGTTGGCAAAAAAGTTACCGAAATTCACCCCGGCATCGAAAAAGCAGAGTTCGACTGGATCGGAACCTTTGGCCGGGTAGCCACTACAGGTAAAAGTATTTGCTTCAATGAATATTACCAGCCAACCAAAAAGCACTACGCTATAAGCGCTTTCAGCGATGAACAGGGAACTTTTTCAACTGTTTACCACGCTATCACAAAAGATGTGACCGAAAAATTTCTACAGGAAAGCGAAGCCGGATTTAACAAACAATCAGCCGATGTTGTTTGGCCTGCCGCGAATAAGCGAACTGTCAATCTTGCAGATGTTATCGATGCTGAAGCATATCAGGCCATGCTGGATGAATTTTTCAAGCTGACCGGCTTTGGTGTGGCTATTGTTGACATAGAGGGTAAAGTGCTGGTCAGCACCGGGTGGCAGGAAATCTGCACCAGGTTTCACCGGGTCCATCCTGTTACTGCGCAGTGTTGTATTGAAAGTGATACAAAGCTAGCTTCGGGAGTCCGATTCGGCGAATTTAAGCTTTATAAATGCAAAAACAACATGTGGGATATTGCCAGCCCAATTATCGCAGGCGAAAAACATTTGGGCAATCTTTTTCTGGGGCAGTTTTTCTTCGAAGATGAGGGCGTTGATGAAGCTGTTTTCCGTGACCAAGCCCGCAAACACGGTTTTAACGAAAAGGAATATCTTGAGGCGCTGTCGAAAGTGCCGCGCTGGAGTCGCGATACCGTAAATACGGTTATGCATTTCTACACTATCCTTACTACGGTAATCTCTCGACTTGGGTACAGCAATATGAACCTGGCCCATATGTTGGTGGAGCGAGATGCCTATATCACCGAGCGCAAGCGCGCTGAAGAAGAACTACAGTTCTTAAAGAACTTCAATGAAAGCATTGTCCAAAATATCAACGAGGGTATTATTAACTCCAACAGTGAGGGCAATGTTACGTTTGCAAATCCGGCTCTGCTTCAAATGCTGGGTTACACCGCCGATGAGTTTGTAGGCAGTCACTGGACCCAAATTGTGCCACCACAATATCATCAGGTGGTAGAAGCAGCAGATACCAGGCGCCTGGAAGGTCAAGCCGATCGCTACGATTTGATGGTTAAACATAAAAATGGTACGCTGCTGCCCGTTCAAATCAGCGGCAGCCCCTACTATGACCATAAAACAAATACCATTAACGGCACAGTAGCAGTTTTAACCGATATCAGCGAGCTTAAAAAAGCAGAAGAAGCGCTAAAGCAGAGTGAAGAACAATACCGGACACTCAGTGAGAATGTTCCAATCGGTATTTACCGCATCACACCCGGTCCGGAGGGCAATATTTTGATGGCTAACCCCGCGTTTTTGCAGATGTTCGGAATCAAATCAAAGAAAAAACTGGCACAGATTAAAGCGATCGATCTATACCAGGAACCAGCCGAACGCGCCGAATTCTCTGAAAGACTAATCATTGAGGGTCAATTTAAAGGGGTCGAACTGCGTCTTAAACGCCTGGATGAAACCCCGATTTGGGGCTCGATTACAGCGCGGGTCATCTATAACGAACGCGGTGAGGCAGCCTGGTTTGACTGTACAATTGAGGATATTACTGAGCGCAAGCGCACCGAAGAAGTGCTTAAAGAGAGCGAGATGCGCAACCGCGCTCTCATCGGGGCGATCCCCGACCTGCTTTTCCACTACAACCGGGAAGGGGTTTATCTTGACACTGTTGTCAAGGATGAAACGCTGCTCCACCCCCAGGCGCGCAATCTTTACCGCCAGGCTGCCCTGGTTGGCAAAACAGTAGCAGAGGTGTTGCCCGCCCCGATTGCCGAAAAGCTGTTAGCCGGAATCGAAAAAACGCTGACCAGAAGAAAAATTCAGATTCTCGAGTACAGCTACCCGATAAATGATTCAGAGCATTATTTCGAAGCCCGGCTGGCGCCGATCAGTGTAACCGAGGTAATTTCCATCGTCCGTGACATTACCGTCCGCAAGCAGACGGAAGAAGCTTTAAAAGCATCAGAGGAGAAATACCGGGAAATTCTTTCCACCATCGAAGAAGGCTATTACGAGACGGACTTAGCCGGCAACTTTGTTTTTTTTAATGATTCTTTTTGTGAGATGTCCGGCTATAGCAGGGATGAGCTAATGCAAGAAAGTTATAAAAAGCTTTACAGAAACCCACAGGAAATTTATACCACTTATAACCGGGTATATCGGACCGGAAAACCGGAAAAAGCGGCAGGCTGGCCGGTTATTACCAGGGACGGGCGGGAAATCTTTATCGAGCTTTCTATTACTTTGCGCCGGGACGAAACAGGCACCCCAATCGGCTTCAGAGGAATAACAAGGGATATCACCGAGCGCAAGCGGGCGGAAGAGAAACTGCGTGAATATGAAAAGCTACAGCAGCTGTTGATGAACATGGCTACTGACTTAATTAACGTTCCCCTGGAAAATATTGATCAGGCTATTAGCGCGATGCTAAAAGCTGTCGGGGAATTTACAAAGGCAGACCGCGTCTATATTTTTAAGCACGACTATGACCGCCAAGTTACCTCCAACACTCATGAGTGGTGTGCAGAGGGCATAACTCCCGAAATTGATAACTTGCAAGATTTTCCTTTTGAAATGCTTGCCGATTATTTAGAAGCCCATCAAAAAAGAGAAACTATCCATATCCCCGCCGTCGCCCAGATGCCGGTTAACCATGCGCTGCGCCCCGTCTTTGAGGCCCAGGGTATTCAGTCAATGGTCATGCTGCCCCTGTTTAGTGAAGATGTAAATATCGGTTTTGTCGGTTTTGATGCAGTAAAGCAGAAAAAAACTTTTACAGAACAGGAAATAGGTCTGTTAAAAGTCTTAGCTGAAATTACCGCTAACGTTCTGACAAGACAGAAAACCGAAACAAATATTCGCTATATTAGTTTTCACGACCACTTAACCGGCCTCTACAACCGTCACTTCCTGGAAGAAGAGATGGCCAGGCTCAATACAAAGAGACAGCTGCCCCTGACGGTGATCATGGCCGACTTAAACGGCTTAAAACTGGTTAACGATACCTACGGCCATAACAGAGGTGACGAAATGCTTAAAACTGCTGCCACTATAATAAGAAATTCCTGCCGGGAAGAAGATGTCATATCCCGCTGGGGCGGGGATGAATTTGTGGTTCTCTTGCCCCAGACAGCGGCAGAAGAGGCCCGGTTAATCTGCAAAAGAATAACTGAAGGCTGCCAGAATTCTGTTGTGGGAGATGTGCCTGTATCAATCGCCCAGGGCCTTGCGACCAAGACTTCAGAAACGACAAGTCTTACCGAAACGCTGCAAGAAGCCGAAAACGAGATGTACAGGCAGAAGCTGACCGAAAGGCGCAGCACAAAAAGCGCGGCAGTTACTTCCCTGCTTAATACCTTGGCCGCTAAAAGTTTTGAGACAGAAGAACATACCCGGGGCATGCAAAAAATAGCGCAAAGAATTGGCGCTAAACTGAACCTGCCCGACAGTGAACTGCATCGCCTGGAGTTACTGATCACTCTGCATGATATCGGTAAGATCAATATTTCTGAAGCTATCCTGACCAAGAATAGTTCACTCACAGATGACGAATGGGAAGCGATCAAAAAACACCCGGAAATCGGGTACCGGATCGCCATGGCCACAAAAGAGTTTGCCCACGTGGCTGAAGATATCCTCGCCCACCATGAACGCTGGGACGGCGCGGGTTACCCGCAGGGCTTAAAGGGAAGTAGTATTTCCTTGCCGGCCCGCATTGTGGCCGTTGCCGATGCTTATGTGGTGATGAGCCACGGCAGGCCTTATAAAAAGGCGATGAGCAAAAATGAAATAAATGCTGAATTTAGAAGGTGCTCCGGCACCCAGTTTGATCCGGAGCTGGTGGAAATACTTCTGTCGGTTCTGGAAGCCGATATGTAAAGGATAAAGGGTTTATGGTTAAAGCATCTCCCGCCTGGACCGCAAGGCGGGAGATTTAAGGCAGGTGGTAAGCGAGTTTGTAGAGCGGGCTTTGAAGCTTTATGATTCTAAAGAATACAGCGTGGCTGAGATAACCGAACTGACCGGGGTGTCGAAGGCAACACTTTATCGGCGGTTGAAAGAGTTAAGCATTTGAGATAAAAGTTTCTCTAATTTTTACGACTAATTGATCCGGCAGTTTTGATGACGGCATAATAACATGATAGACAGGCATTGGCCGATCAGCTCAATTGCCCGATGTTGTATTTGCTAATTCCTTCAAAAAGGCTTCCACCACCTGAGGGTCGAAGTGCTTGCCGCTTTCTTCGCGAATGTGCTTTAACGTTTTTTCTCTGCTCCAGGCTTTACGGTAGGGCCGGTCGCTGGTCAGGGCATCGTAAACATCGACTACGGCAAAGATACGCGCCGCCAGCGGGATGGCCTTGCCTTTTAAGCCACGGGGGTACCCTGTGCCATCGAACTTTTCGTGATGGCAGTAGGGGATATCCAAGGCGGGCTTGAGGTAATCGACAGGCGCGAGCATTTCATAAGCGTAAACCGGGTGTTTTTTCATGATCACCCACTCATCGTCATCAAGTTTACCCGGTTTAAGCAGGATTGAGTCCGGAATACCCATTTTGCCGATATCATGCAGCAGGGCCCCGCGGCGCAGATGGGCCAGCTCTTCATCCTTAATATTCATCTTGCGGGCAATTGCTACAGTCATTTCTGTCACGCGGCGGCTATGATCTTCGGTTTCTTCGTCTTTTAGATCTAAAGCATGAGCCCAGCCTTCGATGGTAGCATCATAAGCCTGGAGCAGGTTAACGCTGGATCGTTCAAGGCTTAAGAAAAGCTGCGCGTTATCGACTGCAATAGCGGCCCGCCCGGCCAAGGTTTCCATAAAGGCCAGCCAGTCGCCGGTTGTCTCCACCGGTTCCCGGTGGTAGACTTCCAGCACGCCTTTTACTGTGCCCTTGGCGACCAGCGGTACTACAAAGTAGGCGGCAAAGCCCTCTTTAGCCAGCAGGGGGCCCTGGTCCGGATCCGGCGTAGTCTTGCTTAAATCGGCGACGAGGATCGTTTGCCGCTCCGCAGCGGCGCGTCCGCCGTAGCCTTTACCCAGGGGCAGGATGATGCTCTTTAAATCTTTACTCTGAAACCCGCGCCACTGTTCGTACTTAAGGGTGTTGCTGTAGGGGTCGAGCAGTAAAATGGCGGCGGCATCGGTATTTAACATGCCGGTAACTTCATCCAGGACAACCTGAAAAGTGACCCGCAGGTCGAGGCTGCCGGTAATGGCCAGGTCGATGTTGCGCAGGGCTTGCACCTGGCGGAGGCGATCTTTTGTTTCTTGCAACAGCCGGGCATTAGTAACAGCTGAAGCAGCCTGGTCAGCCAGGCCGGAAAGGAGGCTGACAGTGTCTTCCGGTAAATCAGCCTCTTTTCCAGCATCTCCGGCAAAAATAATATCCAAGGGTAAGCCATCTCGTTCAACTACAGCGTAGGCGAGGCTGCTGATGTTGTGGCTCAACAGCAGCAGCGCATAGGGCAACTCAGGCATGGCAGAGAGGTCGGTAATCAAGCCGGTTTTGTCCATCTTACTGACAATATTTTCGTAATCCTCCCACCTCAGGCTGGGAAAAGGCCGGGGTATTTCTTCGGGCAGGCCTGAGGAAGAGGCTAAATAAAAGCACCGGTCATTTTTGCTGTAATACAGGTAAGCAGCCATCTGGGTCTGCAGGGCACTGCAGGTTTCCTCACAGATTGCGCTGCGCACCCGATCAAGCTCCGACTCGGCGTTAAAGCGGGAGGCTATCTTCAGCAGAACTTCGGTTCGCCTGGCATGGCGCTCTGCTTCTTCTTCGGCCTGCTTGCGCCCGGTGATGTCGTGGCCCACACTCTGGATTTCAATGACTTTTCCGTTTTCATCAAAGAGGGCGTGATCCGTCCACACCTGCCAGACGGTGCTGCCGTCAGGCAGCAGGATGCTAAACTCCTTTGTTACACTTGGGTTGTCGGAGGTTAACTTATTTAACGACTCAAGTTCCTCGTGATGCACTTCGGGCGGCAGAAACAGCAGGTATTTTTGACCCAGCAATTCTTTGCGGGTTGTCCCAAAAGTGCGGCAGTAAGCATCATTAACAAAGGTTAAAGTGGTATCGGGCAGATAGCGACAGATCATCTCCTGCTGGGTATCAACCACGGACTGGTACATCTTCCGGCTTGCCGCAATCTGCTCTTCCATTTCTTTACGTTCGCTTGTATTCCTGGTAACAAATACAGCGCCGCTGATCTGGCCGTCATCGTCATACAAAAGATTGCCTAAGGTTTCGACCCAGATCAGACTTCCGTCTTTGGCCACAGCCCTGTATTCCGCTTTGCCCGATACCGCCGCTTTCAGCTTGTCTTGATATGTTTGCATAACTTCCGGCAGATCGTCAAGAAAGACAAGTTCAAAAACGGTCTTGCCGACCAGCTCTTCCGGTTTGTAGCCCAATACTTTATGGCTTTGCGGGGACATATAGGTAACGATCCCTTCAGTATTGCACACTGTGACAACGTCAGAAACATTATCGGTTATAGCCCGCAGCTGCTCTTCACTTTCTCTCAACTCGTTTGTCATCTTTCGGGCCAATGTGTGAGCACGGTCGCCAGTGGTTGTTAAACTATTGAGGTATAAAAAGATTAAAATGCTGATCAACAGCCCGGCGCCGAGAATGGGCCAGTGCGAATTGCGATCTGCAACCGCCTCAAAAGCGGGCATGCTTTCAAAAGCCATTGTCCACTGATGACCGTAGAGATCTATTGTTTCGGTGCTCGTAAAAAGCGGATGTCGCTCACTATCTTCTTCAGGTTGAACGTGGCTGTCATAAAGCAAGGTTTCTGGTGAAATCTCAGTGCCATCGTAAAGCAGAAAGTCAATTTTGTGAACCGGGTCGGTAAAAATGCCCGCCATTAGCTCTGGTGCAATGAAGGAGCCTATCACATAGCCTTTGATTGCCAGCCTTCGCTCTTCGACGGTATCAGGCGTCAAGCCGTTTTCATAGACAGGCACTACCATCATAAAGCCGGGCCTCCTGCCCCGGGTCGTCTCACTGACCAGGATTATCATCCCGGATAAAGCCGCTTTGCCGTTGTCTCTTGCCTGTTCAAGCGCAGGCAGCCGGAGAGGATCGGTAAGGAGATCAAAACCTAAAAAAGAGCGGGCATTATTGTCAAAGGGTTCAAGGTAGATCAGGGGTGCGTAAAACTCGCGATCCTCTGCAGGCCAGACTGTATAGTCGGGAAACCCCTCAGCCCTGACTCCTTCAATATGCTGCGCCAATTCCCGGTGCGTGATAATCCTGGAAAATGCAATCCTCTGAACACCCGGATAAAGAGTATCGACTTGCTGGTGTTTGTAATAGGCTTGCCATTCGTCCCGGGTCACCTCTTCAGATGCAGCGAAAACTCCTGCTCCACCGCGGAGAATCATCTCGTATCTTTGCAGCCGTTTGGTGGTATCAGCTATAACCCGGTCGACATATTCGTTAAAACGCCGCTCTTCATCATCGAAACGAGCTTTTAAAAATAGAATACCTCGAAAATGTAATAAAAAAAGCGGGAGCACTGCTTGCCGAACCTATACCGCACCTACCCTACATTGAACCGGTAACCTAGTGTCGCACCAAATTAGTTCTTAACTAAATTGCTACATCAACAGGCAATTTA
>CAYGHB010000074.1:0-7798 GCA_964349375.1 uncultured Syntrophomonadaceae bacterium
GGCAGGCTGTATTAACGGGGCGTAAACTTGAACAAAAATTTTATTACAGGCATTCTGGTTACCCGGGTGGCCTGAAAAAAATTGATTATGCCACCCTGATGGATAAAAAGCCGGAGCATGCCATGTATCTCGCTGTTCGCGGCATGTTACCCCACAATAAACTGGGGCGGGCGATGCTTAAGAAATTGCGTGTATACAGAGACAACCAGCATGCTCACCAGGCTCAGAATCCACAGCCCTGGGAAGGCAAGGTGTCTGATGTTCAAATGGAAGGAGGTCCTGACTCTTGAGTGAAGTACAATACTTAGGCACAGGACGCCGCAAGGAATCGGTAGCAAGAGTACGCCTGCTACCCGGTAGCGGCCGGATTGTCATCAACGGCAAGGAAATGGATCAGTACTTTGGTCTCGAAACGCTTAAGCTTATTGTCAGGCAACCCCTGGTAACCACTGAAACCGATGGCAGTTTTGATGTAATTGCCAAGGTTGAAGGCGGAGGCTTCTCCGGCCAGGCCGGAGCGATCAGGCATGGCATAGCCCGCGCCCTGCTTCATGCCGACGGAGAATACAGGCCGGCTCTTAAAAAGAACGGTTACTTAACCCGCGATCCGCGGATGAAAGAAAGAAAGAAATGTGGCTTGAAGAAAGCCCGCCGGGCACCTCAGTTCTCCAAGCGGTAATTGTCCGGAACTTACTTATAGATTAGAAACCCGCTTCAGGGATAGGTCGGTTGATCGTGAAGCGGGTTTTTCGTAGTTATTACGGCAGTCCAACAGGGCAATTAGTGGTTGGAAGTTCCGTCAGGAGGACAGATCCAGATGAAAGAAATCAGGCCCGGTATCTGGTTTGTTGAGGGTGAAAACCGTGGTCGTTACCCCTTTGCCCATTCCCTTTTTATCGATGGCCAGGAGAGCCTGCTGATTGACACCGGAGTCGGGCCGGCGTTGGAAAGCCTGGTTCCCAAAACGCGGCAGGTTGTTTTAAGCCATTATCACCGCGACCATGTGGCCCGAAACCACCTGTTTACGGAGGCTTCATTTGCCATTCACCGGGACGATGCTCCCGGTGTTGAAAACGCCGAAGATTTTTATCGTTTAAGCGGGTTGAATCAGGTTAACATTGAGGCCTACTGGAAAATGGTCAGCCAGATCAAGTTTATGCCGACCAAGGTCGATCGCTATCTTGAAGACGGCGACCTGATTGATACCGGAAAAGTCGCCCTGAAGGTACTGCACCTGCCGGGGCATACTCCGGGTCATTGCGGTTACTTCTTCGAAGAATATGGTTTTGTTTTTGCCACCGATATCGATCTTACTGTCTTTGGCCCCTGGTATGGTAACCCTGTTTCTGATCTTGAACAATTTCGGACATCCATCCGCAAGTTGCGAGCTTTAAAGCCGGAGCTAATTGCCACTGGGCACAGTATGCCTATAGAAAAAAACATTGATCGCAAATTGGCTGATTATGAAGAGGTTCTTGATCGGCGCGATCAAAAAATACTCAAAGCAATAACTGAAAAACCGCTGACTCTGGCGGAACTCACGGAAAAGAAGATTATTTACAAGCGCCATAACGGTCAGGAAGTTTTGCGTTATTTTGAAGAGCAGATGGTCCGCAAACATTTGGATAGCCTGGTCAAAAGAAAGATGGCAACGGTAACTGCTGCCGGTCTTTTCAGCGTCCTAAACTGAATGGCAAGCCCTTGATGCCCCTTGCCGGTCAGTTGTCAAACCCTCTAAACTAAACTATAATAT
Source organism: uncultured Syntrophomonadaceae bacterium (assembly GCA_964349375.1). GTDB lineage: Bacteria > Bacillota > Dethiobacteria > DTU022 > DTU022 > UBA993. The sequence continues at coordinate 1,754 of CAYGHB010000074.1, forward strand.
CAGTAATCAGTTGTAATATATGCAGCATCTATTTTAGTACTGCTTTTTATCTTAGTTGATCAAAAGCAGAATATGTCAGGACCAAGCGAGAAGGTAATTAATATGAAAATCAAAAAATATCTGGAACAGAAGTTGAACGAAGGAGCAGTGCATGTAACCCTGATCGACCCGGCCCGTCAGGCTCCTGAAGCTGCCGGCCGCCTGGCCGAAACAGCGCAGGAAGTGGGCAGCGATCTGATCTTTGTCGGCGGTTCTTCAGGGGTTAATCAAAATACACTCACCGAAACGGCAGCTGTTGTCAAGCAGCGGGCCTCCATCCCGGTACTCTTTTTCCCAACCGGTTCAGACTCGATCAGCTTAAACCTCGATGCCTTTTTATTCCTTAGTCTTTTAAATTCGCGTAATTCAAGGTTTATCAGCGGTACCCAGTCTAAGATCGCTCCGGTTCTTAAAAGACTGGGGGTTGAAGCACTCTCAATCGGTTTCATTCTCGTTGAACCGGGGATGAAACTCGGTGAAATTGGCGAGGCCGAACTCGTGGCTCGCGATAACTTCTGGCAGGCAATCGGCTACGCTTTAACTGCCCAGTACATGGGGATGTCTTATGTTTATCTCGAGGCCGGCAACGGGGCCGCCCAGCCGGTTCCGGCCGGGATGATCCGGGCGGTTAAAAGGGAAATCGATGTGCCCCTGATTGTCGGTGGCGGTATCCGCACCGCTATTGATGCCCGTCGTGTCAGGCAGGCAGGTGCCGATATCGTTGTTACCGGTACTGTTATCGAAACAGCCGGTTACCGCGAACGTTTGCGCTCAATCCTGAGCGCTCTTAAAGATTAATGCCGGGCACATTCCCCGCCGCGCCCGCTTACCGTTTCCAAAGCATGATCTAAAACCGGGGTCAGAACGGCAAGGCATTCAGCCACCGCTTTCGGGCTGCCTGGCAGGTTAATGATCAAGGTTGAAGCGCTAATTCCGGCCACTGCCCGCGATAGCATCGCTTTCGGAGTGGCCGCTGCTGTTTCCCGGCGAATTGCTTCTGCAATACCGGGCACCTGGCGATCAACCACTTCCAGGGTTGCTTCCGGGGTTACATCACGCGGACTCATACCGGTGCCGCCCGTTGTAAAAACAGCGTCATAGCCTTCTTTCACCATCCTGCGCATGCCTGCAGCCAGCTCTTGCAGTTCGTCCGGAACGATTGCCCTTTCTAGTACATCGCCCCAGGGCATTAAAATTTCGGCGATTGCCGGGCCGCTTAAGTCTTCGCGCTCGCCGCAGGATCCCTTATCACTGGCGGTAATTATTCCGAAACGGTAGGAATGCTTAACTCTGATGGAGTCACCGACTTTTACCTTTCCACCCAGCAGCACTTCCGCAAAGATCCCTTCCCGCGGCATCACACAGTCGCCAGCCTGGTAGTAGATGGCGCAGCGGTTGTGACATTCTTTGCCGATTTGGCTCACTCTCAAAATAGCTTCCCTGCCGGCCGCTAGCCTGGTGCCAACCGGAATGTTAACAAGGTCAATGCCGCGGGTAGTAAGATTTTCGGCAAAATCCCCCGGCCCCACCTCCAGACCCTGTTCCTGCATCTTTTTGATGCTCTCTTCGGCCAGCAGGCTGATCTGGCGGTGTTCAAAACCGGCGTGAGCGTCATTTTCAAGGCCCAAATCTTTCTGCAGCAAACCCTCACCAATATTCTTTTTTCGTTCGCCCTTGTTTAAACTTGTTGATACAGCGACTATTTCTGCCATCAGCTTTGCTCGCGGCGGTAGTGGCCCGAGCGCCCCCCCTTCTTTTCCATCAGGCGGATATTCCTGATCATCATGTTTTTATCAACAGCCTTGCACATATCGTAGATAGTCAGGGCGGCGATGCTGACGCCGGTCAGCGCCTCCATTTCCACCCCTGTTTGTCCGGTCAGCTTAACCCGGACACCGATTTCTATTTTCGGTTCCGGTTTATCAAGCGTATTAAAATCTACTTCTACTCCCGCAATGCCCAGCGGGTGAGCCATCGGGATCAAGCGCCCGGTTTCTTTCACGGCCATTATTGCCGCTACCTGGGCGACAGCGAGCACATCGCCCTTGGCCATACGGCCGGCTTTTACCAGCTCAAGTGTTTCTGCCGCCATTGTTATTTCGCCGCAGGCATAGGCTTCACGCAGGCTCTGCTCCTTGGCGGAAACATCAACCATGCACGGACGGCCGGAATGGTCAAAATGGGTCAGATCCTTTTCATCCATCACGCTATTACTCCTCCCGACCAAAAAGTGACCGATAATAAAATCGGCCTGGGCTTTGGTGTCATTTAAATCAATTACGGGCAGCTCAGCGGCAATATTTTTAAGATCGCTGAAGATCGCCACAGTCCCGGTCGGCAGCAGTGGGTTTGGATTAATTGCGCTGCGCACTATCTCAATTTTGGGGTTGCTGCTCTTTTTGTTACCCTCAATTAAGATCAGGTCCAGGCCGCGCAACAAAGTTGCAACAACAGCATCAGCTTTAGCTTTTTCTGAACTGCCGTGCAGCAGAAACCCTGTCTGAGTGGTAAATCCGGCTACTTCTGCGCCCGCCCGGGCATAACGCCAGCTGTCTTTGCCCGCCAGGTCTAAGTCATGTTGATGCAGATTGCCCTTCAGCGCGGCTACCCGAAGCCCCCTGGCCTTCAGCACGGGCAGCAGTTTTTCGATCACCGTTGTTTTACCCGTATCTGATTGGGCGGCCACCAGGTTGATGATCACAGGAGACATCTCTTTAACCTCCCGTCTTCGACATGGTGCGCATGGCGCCCGGTTCAACAGAACCACAGGAGCCGTCGGCAACCATCTGGTGCTCGACCGGTTTGCCACTGAGAACTTTCTTAATCAGCTCTTTCAGCGCTTCATGATCTTCAATGACCGCTTTTACCGAGTACTCATCCTGCCAGTAGAGGCAGGCCTTGAGATTGCCCTCTGCTGTCAGTCGCAGACGGTTGCACTTGTCGCAAAAATGCCTGCTGATTGGATGAATCAGGCCGACCGTGCCTTTGCCGCCTTTTACTGTGTAAGCTTCTGCCGGGCCGGCTCCGCCGGGCAGCGGCGCCGGGGTTAGCGACAGACCTGCCCTGGCCGCGATCTCTTCAACGTAGGAGAGCGGCAGGTAGTGATCCCGGTACTGCCGGTCATGATCGCCGATCGGCATATACTCTATGAAGCGAACGTGCAACGGTTTTCTTAGGGTAAGTTTAATAAAATCGAGCACTTCTGTTTCGTTAATCCCTTTCATCAAAACAGTGTTGATCTTAACCGGGTTAAATCCAAACTCCAGGGAATTTTCAATGCCTTCCAAGACCTCTGCCAGCTCACCGCAGCGGGTTGTCCGCCTGTATACATCCGGGTTCAGGCTGTCCAGGCTGATGTTGACCCGGTCCAGCCCGGCCTGTTTTAGAACTGCTGCCTGCCCGGAGAGTAAAATACCATTGGTGGTCAGGGCCAGATCAGTTATCCCTTTAACAGCTTTGATTGAGCCGACCAGGTCGCTAAGGTTTTTGCGCACCAGGGGCTCGCCGCCGGTGAGGCGAATTTTCGAAATGCCCAGTTCCGCCCCGGCCCGTACCACGGCAGTTATTTCTTCATAGCTTAAAATGTCTCGGTGCGCTACCTGCTTGATGCCCTCTACGCCCATGCAGTAGAGGCAGCGCAGGTTGCAGCGGTCGGTGACCGATATTCTTAAATAATCGTGGGTTCTGCCAAATTGATCTTTAAGCGGCATGCTTATTCTCCTTAATCCTGGTTAATCCCGGTTATTGTTCCTGCATCGCGCATACTGTAGCCCCCGAGCGCTTCAACTTCACTGATAAATTTTGGATCGGCTATGATTTTTAGCAGCTTTTCCGCTTCAGGGGTTTTCAGAAAAGAGCCGCTCAGCAGCAGATCGTAGCGCTCTTCCACCAGGGGCACAAAATCAAGACCAAAAGCCCTGGCTGCTGGTAAAATACCGAGGCCGGCCGAAGCCGTGCCGGCCGCTACAGCGGCAGCAACGTTAAGGTGGGTATGTTCTTCTCTCTCGTAGCCCTTAATCTTAAGGGGAGAGAGGTTGGCTTCTTTCAGGAGGTGGTCAAAAAGCAGGCGGGTGCCGGCGCCCTTCTGGCGGTTAATATAGCCTTTTTCTGTGTCAGCCAGATCGCTGATTGAACTGATTTCCTCCGGGTTGCCTGCAGCCACGATCCAACCCTGCATCCGGTAGACCAGGTTAATTAGGTGCAGTTTCTGTCCGGGCAGCATTTTTTTGATATAGGGCAGGTTATAGTCACCGGTTTCGGGGTCAAAGAGATGAACCCCGGCCAGGTGGGCCTGCCCCCTGCCGATCGCCAAAATTCCGCCCATGCTGCCCAGGTGGGCAGATGAAAGGTTCAGGCGCGCATCTTCTTTTTTAAGCGCTGAAGCCAGCAGGTCGATGATCAGGTCGTGGCTGCCGGCCGCCAATAGGTTGTGGCGCAGTTCGCTTTCCGGCTTGTATAGTTCAATCTCTACCTCTTCATCCTGCTCGTGGCCCAGGGAATTCTCCGGAATAATTAACAGGCCGTCCGCCCGGACCAAAGACATTGTCACCCCGGCGCCGCGGGTCAGCGGGTTGGCAATGTAGCGGTTATCTACAAAACCCACTGTCATCCGCACATGCTCTTCGACTCCCATGTCAGAAACAACTCGACGGCCAAGGGTTACCGGCAATCTCGCCCGTTCGGGAACGGGCAGGTTATAATAGCGGCTTAAAAGCGGCTGAGCAAACCACTCGAGGCTTAAGTAGGCCGATACGGGGTAACCGGGCAGCCCGATTACCGGTTTATCATCAATCTGCCCCAGGATTGTTGGCTTGCCGGGTCTGGTAGCCACCCCGTGTAAAAATACTTTTCCCAGTTCATTGATCACCTGGTAGGTATAGTCTTTTTCTCCGGCGGATGATCCGGCATTGATGATCACCAGATCGGCTGTGTCCAAGGCGGCCAACATGGCAGCTTTAATCTGATCCGGATCATCTGGAACAATAGGTCTGATCAGCGGCTCTGCGCCCCACTGCCTTAAGTAGGCGGCAATAACGGTGCTGTTATAATCCGGAATATCTCCCTGCTTGCGGTCCTGCCCCGGTTCGACCAGGTCGGAGCCGCTGGGAATGATCGCCACCTGCGGCTTTGCCAGAACTTTTATTTCTGTAATGCCGCCGGCCAGGATTGCGCCTAAGTCAGCCGGTTTAAGGGCGTGCCAGGCAGAGACGACCAGTTCACCGGCTACCACATCTTCACCAACAGCGCGCACATGCTGCCAGGGGGTTGCCGGGGCCAGCAGTTCAGCTTTTCCGCCACTTAACATTTGCAGATCTTCGATCTTGATCACCGCGTCGAACCCCGGAGGCAGAGGGTTTCCAGTATTAACATTTACAAATCCCGGTCCTGGTTCCAAGGCCAGCGGTCTCTGATCGGAAGCGCCGAAGGTGGCTTCCGCTTTTACAGCAATGCCGTCCATCGCCGCTGCATGATAACCGGGCATCGAAAGCCTGGCAAAGACCGGTTCGGCTGTAACCCTGCTAAGCGCTTCGGCCATCGGCACAGTTTCCACGCGGTGGGGGATGTTAACCCCGGCCAGAAACTTTTCCAGTGCCTCCCGCCTGGGTGTATTGCTTAAATATACCTTCCGCATCACAAACCTCCACGAAGCTTCACTGTTTCCTGCTATTAGATACTGAGACTATCCCGCATTACGGGAAAGCTTTAAACTTCCTCACCCAGCAATGATTACGCCCAAACTCCCATTTTTATCAATAAAGGGTCCCAAACTCACTCTCCTATCAATGGAAGCACCCAAACTCCCTCCCCCTATCAATGGAGGCGCTCAAACTCCCTCCCCCTATCAATGGAGGCGCTCAAACTCCCTCTACCAATCAATGGAGGCACCCAAACCCCCTCTACCTATCAATGGAGGCGCCCAAACTCACTCTTCCTATCAATGGAGGCACCCAAACCCCCTCCCCCTTGAGGGGGGAGGGTCGGGGTGGGGGTGAAAATGTGTTGTTT
>CAYGHB010000075.1:0-7717 GCA_964349375.1 uncultured Syntrophomonadaceae bacterium
AGCATAAAGATGCTCCGACCTTGTTCATTTTTCGCATGATTTCACAACAATTAACAACTCCTATTTTCTGTCATGAAATGCGATTCTACCGAAACAAACGAGAAAATACCCGGCTTTATAGAAAGCTTATTCTCTGAAAACTAAGTGTTTAAATGATAAGTAGTTTATAACTATAATTATGACACTTATATAGATTTTGGACAATATCGCGCTCATGCTGAAAATACTATACAGCAGATATACCCCTACTATTTCGACAATAATTGCTATAATCCGCGTCAAAATAAAACGAAATATTTCCAACACCAAAACTCTTAGATCGCTGCACTTGCTTCTAAATACCACCACTTTATTAGCGATATAGGTAAATGCTACTGCCAACATAACGGAAATGATATTGGCCCAATTAGGCTGAACCTTAACTTGTTCAATAAGAACCCAAAATGACCCGAAACTAATCACAGTCGTCAAAAAGCCAATTACCAGATATTGAAGGTAATGCTTAAGGGGCATGTTCCCCAGGTTTTTACTAAGAAACTCACAGAATTAATTTAAGCAATAAGGGTCTCATTCTCAGCGGGTGCAATCACTACATTGCGAATAATAACTACTCGATTTATAATACAGGTGGGTGATAAACTTGAAAACAGTATATAAGATCCTGACAGTGATGCATTTTTTTGTCGGAATCGGAGCCTTGTTCGGCGGCGGGGCAGCTATTCTCGACCCCCTTAACCCTCTGGGTGTTCCCCTTGCTATTCTGGAAAATTCCCCATTTGAAAACTTCCTCATTCCGGGACTAATTTTATTTCTGATCATCGGCATCGGTAGTTTAGTCAGCGGCCTGATGGCAGTTTCAAAATCTGATTATCAGGGCTACTACAGTTCCGTCTCTTCCTGGGCTTTAATGATCTGGATCGTTGTCCAGTGTCTGATGATCAGGGCTGTCGCCTTTCCCCATGTTTTATTTTTCCTGATCGGCCTGGCCGGTGCAGTTCTGGCTTTAAGTATTTTGTATGATAAGCGTCAGTTCCCGGCCAATCTGTTGCGTAAACATTTACAATAATAGCAAGTGCCGCAATTAGTAATTCGGGAAATGGGGCATCGAATAATGAGAAAACGTTGGTTGATATTTTTTCTGACATTATCTTTATTCCTGGTCTTAGGATTCTTCTTACTGCTGGGAAGCGGTGAAGACTCAGCGGATAGGGCGGCTGTCTCTAATTATAAACTCACCGACTACAAAACCGCTAACGAGGAATTCGATTTTGACAGTTACTACGAAAGAGTCGACTATATCATTGTCGCTTATTATGCAATTGAAGATGGACAACTGGGCGAGGTTATCTTGCCGGCAATCAGTACCGCACGCTATGATCAATACGCAGAAGAATTAGCTCTTACTTTTGAAGAACTGGCCGCATTCCAAGCCGCACATCAGTTTTATGAAGAAATATGGACCATTATCACAGCGATTATTCCTGAGCCCTATCTGCAGCAAATAGCCTACCTGGAAATCTTTACTGATGGCAGCGACAATTTTTTGGGGGCCATTGAGGAGATTCAAGGCCGCACCGACAGCGTCATTCTCAGCCTTGATCTGAATGACATGCTTGATGAAAATGGAGAAATAAAATACAGAGAATTAGCCGAGACAATAATCCATGAACTGGCGCATGTCATAACTCTGGCCACAGACCAGGCCGCATGGATCGAGGAGGAGGATTCCAACCCTCAAACATACTATATCTACGAGTATGATCTCGACACCTTTGAAGAATCATACTTAAATCAATTTTTCCAGCTTTTCTGGACCGATATTTACAACGAGTGGTCTGCCTTTTTTTATCAGTACGGTATATTATATGAAGGCGATGAAGATTTGGCCGCGGAATATGATGAAATACTTGCCGATCACCTCGATGAATTCTATGAAAAATACCAGGAACGATTTGTTACAGATTATGCTGCGACCAGCCCGACGGAAGACATAGCCGAGACATTTGTCTTTTTTGTGTCCGGTGATTTAGATCCAGGTAATGAAATGCGCCATCAAAAAATAGATTTCTTTTACTCATTTCCCGAACTGGTACAGATTCGCAACCAGATTGAAACCAATCTAACTGAACTGGGGGTTGTATGGTGAGAGAACTGAAAGCTTACGAAGAGCCTGAGCTTAGAAAACCTGTCGATCTATGCCTGACCACCGGCAGGTTAAATCGTGAGGCAGTTGGCTGGTCGCGCCGGCCACTGCACAATTGTAATCTGTCCGGTAGTCCGCTGCGTAAAAAACGCTGGAACTACTGGTGTATTACCACCGACCACTTTCTCTTCTCTGTAACCTTATCCAACATCGACTACATGGGTTTGGCCTTTATTTATTTTCTTGACTTCGAATCCAAATTCTTTCACGAGAAAACTGTGATCCGGCCCTTTGGCAAAGGCTTTGACCTGGGTAACCTGGTTGCCGACGACACTGTCTTTGCAGATCCGCAGCTTTCAATCAGCATGATTAGGAACGAAAGCAAAACAGCCATAAAAGTGCACTGCCCCGATTTTCAGGGCAACCAGTTAAACGCTAATCTCCTAATCACAACGCCTGTCGATCATCAAACTCTTAACGTAGTCATCCCCTGGAGCGACAGTCGGTTTCAGTTCACCTCTAAGCAGCATTGCCTGTCCGTTGAAGGGGCGGTCAACCTTGGAGATAAGTCCTACAACTCCGCTGGCGGCTTCGCCTGTCTCGATTTTGGCAGGGGCATCTGGCCTTTCTCCAGCTTCTGGAACTGGGCCGGCGGTTCGGGTAAAAGCGGCAGCCATACGATCGGCTTAAACTTCGGTGCCGGCTGGACAGACGGCACGGGCATGAACGAAAACGGTATTGTGATAGACGGATTCTTAAGCAAGATCAGCGAGGACCTGGTTTTTGATTATAATTCTTCAGCTTTCATGCAGCCCTGGAGCATCCGCACCCACGCTTCGGAGATGGTTAATCTTACTTTTACCCCCTTTTTCGAGCGCGTTGCTAAAACCAATGCCCTTGTTTTACGTTCTGAAGTGCACCAGATGATCGGCCGTTTTTCCGGCACAGTGCAGGGCCACAGCGGTAATAGCTATCAAATAGATGATCTGATCGGCTGGGCCGAAGAACACTACGCCCGCTGGTAAAGGGCCCTTGCCTAGGTGATGATTAAAGGTTGTTGACCTTTTCAATGTATTTTTGGATATTAAACTTCGACTTGCTGCCTTTGTAGCTCATATAGCGGATCTTGCCGAAGATCGTCCGCTCGGGCCAGGCCCGGTCATGAACCCCGCCAATGCTCCAGGCGATCCCGGCGTAGCCGTTTGGATCGCGGCCATCCAGCGAATAGCGGTCATTTAAGTAAATTGCTGTCTTCATCGCCTCTGCCGGCGAACTGCTCCATTCCAGGATCTTCTTGGCCCAGTACATGCGCAGGTAGCCATGCATCTTGCCTTTTTTCACCATCTCGTTCTGAGCGGCATTCCATAAGTCGTCGTGCGTCTGCGCTGTCTCAAAGTGATCCAGAGAGTATAAATACTCCCGGCGATCTGCCAGGTGAGCAGCCAGGGTTTGTTTAGCCCAGTTAGGGAAAGCCTCTGGTGAGTCATAATAGTCGTTGTAATAGCAAAAGTTATCCGAGAGCTCGCGGCGGACAATTAGCTCCTCGAGGTAGTCGGCACCGGCAGGGCTGTTTCCTGATCTCTTTTTAACCTCATAAGCCAGCCGCTGCGCACCTAACTGCCCAAAGTGCAGGTATGGCGAGAGGTCGGACTGCCCGTCGGCAGTCGGATCATTGCGCAGGTTAGCATAGTAGTGCAATCGATGATCAAGAAAATTATCCATCGCTTCCCGGGCAGCTGCTTCACCGGGGATAAACGCTTCTACCGGAGCAACGGCTGCGTCTGTTTTCAGGCTGCTTTCTGCTTTAAGCCAATCTGTTGGCTCGTCCAATGCCTGAGCTCTGTCAGGATGCCTCAGTGGACGGGGCAGATCAACTAAGTATTCCGGAAGCAAACGGTTTATTTTAGGGCGGATGGTATAGGCAGCGTATTCCTGCTTGGGAGAAGCCTCCCAGCAAGGCACTACATTATGGGCATCAACCTCATAAGCTGCCGCCCCGATCCTGGAAGCTACCTGCTCTCTCCATATCCGGTTTATTTTTAACGGCGAAAAATCGGCAATCAGTGCGCCCGCCTTCAATTCTTTAACACATAAAGTGACTTGTTCTTCCGGCTGGCCGCTGAGAAGCTTAAAGGCAATTCTTAAATCTTTCAACCTGCCCTCCACTTCCTTTAATCCTGCGAGCATAAAGCGATAATGTCGGAGGGTGGCGTCTAAAAAGCGGGGAACGAGGCAGAAGAGGACGATTAAGGGTTGATTTATCCCCAGCGCGATCTCCTGGGCGTAGAGCAAGGCCCAGTTATCTTCCACTCTCTGATCACGACTCATCCAGTAGATAACCGGTCCGTCACCCACCGGTTTTTTGTTGATCATTCTCACCCGGGTAATATCAACTTTTGATTGCAAGGCTTCGCCCCCTCAAACTGCTTTAACCGATTAAAGCAGCGCCGGGCCGATAGGCCCGAAACACTGCCGGGGTAAGATAACCGTAAAAAAGGTAAAACAATGCGAAACGATCAGGTGACAGGGCCAGGCTAATGCTCAGTTAGACGAAGGCTATTAAGGTTAATAACTACAATTTTACCCTGTTTGTCGATTTCCCAGACTGGTTGATAGGTAAGCTTTTTCCGGTTACCAGTCAGCCCGACAGCCATTATCCCACGATAAACCCTTTCCCAGAGGTTATCAATACAGGCAGATATGGAGTTTTCTTGTTCTGCTCCATTGTCCGGCTCTGCCTGAACGGGGTTAAGGTGCAGAATCCCCTGTGCACCTATAGCACTGAGCAGGTGGAGGAAATAGTCTGCCCAGAAATTACCATACTCCAGCGGGGAAAAGGCAATCCCGGCATCGCGCATTTTCCTTAGTTCATCAGCCAAATCCATGTATATGTTATCCGGCAGCTCCGTTGCTTCACAGGCGCTCTGCGACCAAATCAAATCGAGGATGTTCATCATGACCACCGGCATCTTTTCTTTGATCCGCCCAATCTCCTGCAGATATTGGTCTCCAAATATCTCCCGCAGCAAAGCCGGCATTGGCAGTCTGGTAACATTAACACTACGGTTAGTGGTAAAGTTGTTAATCAAATTATTTTTCACCGCGGGCTCTTCAACAGAGTACCAGAGATCCAGCAGGGCAAAATCATAATAGCCTTGTTCTGCAGCAGCGGCCAGCTCAGAGAGAGACTGAACCGCTTTCCATTGCACAAAACTAACTTTTAAATTTAAATATTCCGCAATCTTCTCGTTTGTCAGCAGCAGAACCTGTGGGCCGCGGCTCGGACTAAAAAGCTCTCTAACTTCCGTTCCGGCATCTTCCAAACCTTCCACGGCGAAGTGAATTTTGCTGTAATCAGTAAGCAGATGTTCCCCGCTGTTTGGCGTAAAGCAGTTAGTAAATTTCTGAACCTGCGCTCCAACCAGCCTTTCCACGGCCCCGGCAAGACCCTGCGGAGTCGGATCGCCGCCCTCACCAAACAAGAGGCAATAAGGAACCAGGGGATCGTAGGTAAGGGTTTTTTCGCAAGCCTTCTCAACTATTGTTGCGTATTCGGTGAATTTTCGCTTGCAGATGTTGATCAAATCCGGGGCTTTTAAATCACCGAAAGGAATTAACTGCCCACGGTCCATCCTGGATAGAATCTCCCCCGGTAAGAAGTCGAGCAGCTCTTCATTCAGGGTAGTTGTTAAAATTAATATCGTCTCGCTGTAATCTATCTCCTTGGCCATTTTCTGATCATAAATCACACCCTGGTCGAGAATCTGGCAGATCAGTTTCAATACCTGCGGCTCAGCCTGATCAACGTTTTCTAAAATCAGGACAGCTTTCCAGTTACTTTGCACAAATTTATGCAGAGGACGGGGGACAACTGATTCAAAAACAGCCAGGTCGAGATGTAGCGCCGGACGATCGAGATGTTTGGCCATCAGGTTGCCAAGGAAAGCTTTGCCAACCCCCCGGGGACCATAAAAGAGCAATGAAAGCGGCGGCAGGTTACTATTGCTGCGGTTTAGGGCCTTTATCTCATCGTTGCAAAGATAGTCAAAAGTTTTTTCCAGGGCCCTGTTCTGTCCGAAGATGTGGCCCATTAGCTCCCGCTGCAATCCCTGGTATGGAAAAATGAAACTGTAAGCGCTGCTTTTTCGATCGATGGAAGGGGAAACATATTTATTATGATACCATTCGGCCAGCTTTTCCAGGGCATGATTAAAGGAAAACTTTCTCTTGCTATCCAGATCAGCCCGCACCCCCCGGTTCATGGCAATTGCGCAGACCAGATGGTAGCTGGTCACCAGACCCGGACAGGTTCGATCCGGATAACCCTCTACCGAAGCAAGCTTCATCGCTGTTTCAATTATTTCAATCCCGTCAGTTTCAAAAGGATAGCTGCTGATCTCTCCCTCCCTGATCAGCTTCCATTCCCGGTCAGACCGCAAGTGGCGCAACGTTTCGAGCGAGAGATTCAGGCACTGGGTTACAGCAAGCCCGGTTTCGGAGTTTTCTGCTGCCGCCAATAACAGAGCGTGCGAGTCAATAGCAGTTTCGCCCCACAGCTCGGTAATCTGTCTTGCTTTCCTGATCAGCAACTTGGCATCCTCGGTAAAGATCGCCTCATTAATTGATGCCTGATGGCCCCAGGAATCTTCAGCGGACTGCTCGAGATGCTCGATATCCAGCAGGTCGGGCTGCCTGCAGAGCCATATTTTAAGGGCAAAGTTATCCCGATCCAGCATCTCGGAAAAGAGCGGTAGATCTGCTTCTGTAATGATAAAGATACAGTGCAGGTTTCTAAATTCCTCGAAGATTTGTTTATGATTGGAAGCCTTGCCTTCAGCAACGAGTTTCAGGTAAGCCGGCAGGTTATCAAAAACATTAACCATCAGCGGGTTATCCTCAAACTGGCCGATCAGGCCATATAAGCGCCCGAGGAGGATCTGGTCAAGGTCGGTCATGCTTTCTGCCGCTACATCGGTCCAGGTAAAGGTAATATCGGGATCTACATTTTGGACCAGTATAGATGTATTATCAATAACTTCGTGGGCCGAATAACCGTCTTTCTCAACCAACACCACAAAACCCTCATAGATGCCAAACAGATCATCCTGTTCGCCGTCGTGAAAATCATTCAGGATATATTCCTTCAGTACTTTTACAGCCGGATCGGAATAGAGCCTGATAATTTTGCCGGCGCTGACCAGGGGGTTGGCACGACAGGTTTTCTTTTGCTGGCGGAGATTTTTTTTCATGTTAACTGCATTCTGCTTCGACAACAGATAATCCTTTTTAAGCAGCTATTAAAAGAATATTCCCGCCTTTGTTAATTTTGTGTTATGACTTGTGCAGATAATGTATTTAATAATGTGCGAAAGGTTAGGCCGATGACAAGCAGCCCGAACTACACTGCTTCGAAGGCAGCGCTGCGCGGTCTGATGCTCTCTCTCAACCTGGCCTTGAGAGAACATGGAGTTCATGCCGGCTGTGTCTGTCCTTCAGCTGTAGACACCACAATGCTGCACGGCGAAGCTCTTGGTGGTGGATCGGTGCTCAACTTCCTGGCGGAACCTCTGACAC
>CAYGHB010000076.1:0-7688 GCA_964349375.1 uncultured Syntrophomonadaceae bacterium
ACATAATATCGATCAAACTGCGCAGTAGTCTATTAGCACAGTTCTCATCTTTTACTGTAAATATTGCCAATTAATTAAAGCAAAAAGCCCTGATATTCACAGGGCTTTCAGTCGATAGGTCCGTTAAATAAACGGCTAAAAGATTAGCTTTCCACCAATCCAATCTGTTTGGCAAATTTAACATAATCTATTTCTTTATAGAGGCTAAGTTTTTCAGACAGATTAATCCGGTGCCGGTCCACTGTTTTCGGACTGATGTTTAGAGTTTCAGCAATTATTTTACGGCTGCGTCCTTTAACCATTAACTTAAAAACCTCTTTCTCCCTGGGAGTAAGCGTACTGAACAAGGTCAAAGCCTGAGTCGTGGGAGTCGACTGCATATAACCGTTAACTACCGGTTGAAGCACAGTTGGGCTTAAATACGGCTTGTTTTTCTTCGCAGCTTCCATCGCTATTAAAAGCTCATCGTAAACGGCATCCTTATGGACATAGCCCAGGGCGCCGGTCATAATAGATTGTTCAACATAAATATTTTCCGCATGCCTGGAAAGCATAATTACTTTTACTTCCGGCAAAGCTTCCTTGATTCTTCGGGTAGCTTCCAGTCCTCCATATCCTCCCGGCAGGGCAATATCCATAAACACGAGGTCCGGCACCAGCTTAAGCGCAAGTTCGACTGCTGCAGAACCATCGCCGGCTTCCCCGATAATCTCGACAGCGTCGCTTGCCTCCAGCAAATCCCGTAAGCCCTGACGGAATAGAGGATGATCGTCAACGATAAGAACACGCAATGGTTTCAACTCTTTTTACCCCCGTTAAGCGGTATTGTTATTAATATAGCCGTCCCCTTTCCGGGAGACGAGTTAATATCGATCTTCCCATCGATCAGGGCCACCCTTTCCATCATCCCCTTTAGCCCCAGGTGCTCGGCAGCAAGGCCTCCGATAACCGGGTCAAAACCAATGCCGTCATCGATAACAGCGACTTTGACCTGTGACGGGCTGAACGCCAGATTGAGATCGACCTTACCCGCTGAGGAGTGTCGGGCTGCGTTCGTCAGCGCTTCCTGAATACAGCGATACAAAGCCGTTTCAACTTCCAATGGCAGACTATTATATTTGCCGGTAGTTTTCCGCTCAATCCGGATACCCGTGTTGCGAGTGAATTCCTTGCCCAGATCATCAACAACCATCACCAGACCGAGATCGTCTAATGAAGGGGGCCGCATCAAAAACGCCTTGTCACGGATAGCTGCCAATGTATTATCCGCAAGCTTAATTAACCTAGTTAACCTTTCTTCGAAGCTCTGACCCTGATCGGAGCAATCTTTTTTTATCAGTTGCAAATTCAGTTTTATGGCTGTAAGAGCCATCCCCAAATCATCGTGAATTTCTCTGGCCAACCGCACCTTTTCCTCCTCGTAGGCGCGAAGTACCTTTCTTGACAGTAGCCGGTTTTTTTGGTAGCTTTCCTGAATTTCAAGCTCAGCAGCTTCCCGTTCGATTTCCATCGCCCTTAAGTAAAGCAGGCGGTTCACCCGGTGATGCAGCTCTTCCGGATTGATGGGCTTAGTGATAAAATCGGAAGCGCCGACTTTAAAAGCATCTTCCGCACTCTTGATATCGCCATGAGCAGTAAAGATTAAAACCGGCACCTGGCTGCCTCCCGGCAGTTTTTTAATCTGGATGCAGGCATCCAAACCGTCCATAACCGGCATAAAAATATCCAGTAAAACAAGATCGGGCTTCTCCTTTTTAAATAGTTCAAGCGCCTCTTTGCCGTTTTTTGCTTCAATTATTAGTAAACCGTCCTGTTCCAGAATACTGCGGATCAGATGTCTTATCCCCTGGTGATCATCGGCCACGATAATTACCGGGGCCGTTGCTTTTATAATATTTTGAGGCATTGTCTACTAACGCTCCTCCTTATTTTTCATTATATTTTGCCATCCGGGTTGGGAAAAGAACTGCTCCAGGATCTTTACTTCCCGGATTAGTTTCCGGACCATCTCCGGGGCTTTTTCCAGTTTATTTTTCTTAAACAACTTGTCCAGGTCGCAGGCAATTTTATAAGCGGTCGTAATGCCCATATTTCCGAGTTCGCCTTTAAGCCCGTGGATTACATAAATCAGGGTCTTTAGATCTTTTTTCTCCAGAGCTTCATTTAGTTTAAATATATCATGAGGATAGTCGTTAAAGAACATCTCCACCAGTTCAGCCAGCAGTTCTAAGTTTCCATCCATCCGCTCAATCATATCCTCAACATCCGGAGGAACAACTGAGTGCTTAGAATGCCCGGTTTGCCGATCGCCTAAAACCTGAATGAGCGCCGAATAAAGCTCCTCGTTATTGATCGGCTTCGATATATAGTAATCCATCCCTGCCAGAAGGCATTTTTCCCGATCTTCTTTCGCGGAATAGGCGGTCATGGCAATAATGGGTATTTCGCGTATTTTTTGATCATCTGAGCCCCGAATCCTTGCGGTGGCCTCCAGTCCATCCATTTTAGGCATCTGGACATCCATCAAAATCAAGTCAAAATGTTCTGCTTTTAATTTCTCCAGCACTTCTTCGCCATCATTTGCCGCAACAACCAAATACCCCCTCTTCTCCAGCAACAATGTCGCGAGCCTGCGGTTCATCGGTTTGTCTTCAGCCAAGAGGATTTTAACCGATTCTCCCTGAGCAGTTAAAGGTTTTGCTCCATATCGCTTCGAGGAGAGAGCTGGAGAAATATCTTCCTTAATCGCTTCCTGATCATCAGGCACTGCAAAGGGAATGGTAAAATAAAAAATACTGCCCTGGTTTTCTACGCTGGCAACCTGAATTGTGCCGCCCATCAAATCCACCAGGTTTTTTGTGATCGACAATCCCAAACCAGTTCCTTCATATTTGTAGGTACCGGAAAGATCCAGCTGGTTAAAAGCCTCAAACAGCCATTCGAGTTTTTCCACCGGGATTCCGATTCCGGTATCACTGATCGAAAACAATACAGAAAGCTCGCTATCTTTAAGCGGATCATCCCGCCTGAGGCTGACAATAATCTCTCCTCGTTCGGTAAATTTGATTGCGTTCCCGATTAAGTTTGCCATTATCTGGTTGAGCCTGGCGGAGTCTCCTAAAACATTTTTCGGGATTTGGTCGTCTATTGAATATGACAGTTTTAATCCCTTTTTTTTAGCCATTAAGGCAAAGGCGGAAACGGCTTTCTTTACTTCACGGTGAAGATCAAATTTAACATTTACCAGCTCAAGCCTGCGGGCTTCAATTTTAGAGAAATCGAGGATATCATTGACCAGATTCAGCAGTGAAGCAGCCGAATCCCTGATCATGCTAATGAATTCATCCTGCTCCGCGCTGAGTTCCGAATCATGGATCAGATCGGCCATCCCGATGATAACATTCATTGGCGTACGGATTTCATGGCTGATATTAGCCAGAAAACGACTCTTTGCCGCATTAGCCTCTTCGGCTTCTTTTTTTGCTTCGCTCAGCCCAACCTCCATTTTTTTACGAACTGTAACGTCTTCAAAAGTTGTAAATACCTGGTACGGGATTTTTTCGCCGGGCAGAAACTGAGGTTTCGCCGTGATGTTAAGCCATTTATAATCATTAGCCTGATGTGAAAAAATTCCCATTACCACGTTTTCAACCATTTCGCCGGTGCGAAAGGCAACCATCGAAGGGTACAACTCTCCCGGAAAGTCGGAACCATCCTCACGAATAGTCTTCCAGAGTAATTCTTTATAAGTTTTTCCTTCCAGCTGATCGAACTTAAAACCAAGGATGCTCTCTGCCGCCGGATTAACTGAGACAATTTCACCTTTAGAACCCTGATAAACAACACCCTGTGACATAGTTTCAAACAGCGTGCGGTATTTGCTCTCACTTTCCCGCATTGCTATCTCCGCCAGCCTTTGCGTCGAGATATCGGCAAGGGCAAGGTGGCATTCTTTGCCTTCCTCAGAAGTCCTGGCCTCGAGATGCGCAAAAAATTCCTCATCCTTCTCCTTATAAAAAGTAAGGTCAATTGCTTCCTGCGACAGACTGGTATAGACTTTATCCAAAAATGATCTAAATGCAGATCGCCAGTCAGCATGGATAAAATGATCAAATCGCATTTTCACTAAACGGCCGCGCTCCAAACCAAGCATCTTTGCCCCGGTTATATTTACCCGCTGGATTATACCTCGATGGTCCAGGGTAAAGTAGCCAATTGGAGCGAAATCATAAAGATCGGTATATTCGCCGAGATATCTTTCCAGCTCTGAGTGTGCCTGTTCCAGTTCCTCGTTCTGCATCTCCAGCTCGATTTGGTGCACTTCAAGCTCCTGGATCAGCTTATTTTGTTCATCCGATTTTACTGCAGAAGTCTCAATAGATTTCTTTGCCTTCAGTTGCTGCTCTGCCCGGCGGCGCAGCTCTTTGCCCGAAGGTTTTGTGCTCATGACGAACCCTCCCCTGTTTCGCCAGGCTTCCTTTTAGCATCAGCTTCTTTCCGGTCATAACTGTTTATTTCTGACTGCAAAATCTTTTCAGCTTTACTATGATCCAAATCTTTTTGAATCATCCGCTCTTCCAGTTCAATTTGCGTTTGCCGTAAAGCAGCTTCCAAAGTTTTGGAAGCAGTAATATCAGAAAAAGTAATCACCAATCCATCAATCCTGTCGTCAAGAGTACGGTAGGGCATGATCCGCACTGTAAACCAGCGTTCACCCGCTGCCGAAACTGATTTTTCGCTGAAAGACAGGGTCCGTAAAACCTGACGGGCATCATCGGCCAAATCCGGGTAAGTCAGATCGGAAACTATATCGGTGATCAAACGTCCGGCATCACTTGGTATCAGCTTGAAAATTTTAGCTGTCTCGGCTGTAAAACGGCGGATGCGCAGGGCGTTATCAAGAAAAAGCGCAGCAATTTCCGTGCTCTCCATTAGATTTTTCATGTCATTGGTTGTCCGAAATAGCTCATCTACTTTCGTTTGCAATTCGTGGTTTATGGTCTGCAACTCTTCATTCAATGATTGCATCTCTTCCTTGGAGGTGGTCAGCTCTTCATTGGTCGATTGCAGCTCTTCATTGGTCGATTGCAGCTCTTCATTGGCTGCGCTTATTGCCTCCCGGTTTGTCTGCTGCATCTCTTCGCGGGCATCAAAAAGCTCCTGTTGAGCCTGCCGTAGTTCAGCTTCCAGTTTTGCCGCCTGGTCACCGTTACCTGGCGAACGTTTCACTTTACTTGCTGCCTTTTCTTCCGGAGGCGTATCCACGTCCCTGAAGACGATCAAAAACATTCCACGCAGCGGTTCCTGCTCTTCAAGTGGTTGGATAATGAAGTCCACAACCTGATTTCCTCCGTTATTTTTAACAACAGTATGCTTATTGACAACAGTTTCACCCTGGCGAACTGCTTTCTGAAAAGCCCTTTTTAATTCATAACTTAATCCTTCGCGAGTCATGGCAAAAAGGTTCCAGTTGGCTTTGCCGGCAGCCGGTTCAAGATACTTGCCTGTCCGGCCGCTGATATAAAGAATATCGCCACTGGCGTTTACCAGCACGCAGGCGGGGGAAAATTGTTTTAAGATTAGCTGATCCACCAGTTGCTGTAGATTTTCCACCGGTTTTACCGGTCCTGCCGGCAGGGTGGTTGTATAGGTTGACGGAAAATCAACCGGCTCGGCCCGAAAAGCAGTCTCGAGGCGTCTGTAGATTCGGGTTTTTCCTTTAAGGGGTTCAAATAGATCGGTAAAAGTGCCAACTGACTCGGAGTTTCCTAAAAACAAAATACCTCCGGGGTTTAAACTGTAATGCATCAGCGGCATAAGTTTTTTTTGCAATTCTGCACCCAGATAAATCAACAGGTTCCTGCAGCTTAATATATCCAGCCTGGTAAAAGGCGGATCCATAATAAAGTTTTGCCGGGCAAATACCACCATTTCCCTGATTGGTTTAGCAACCTGATAACCATTTTCAACCTGTTCGAAAAACCGTTTCAGGCGCTCTGGTGAGACATCAGCGGCAATGTTAGGGGGAAATACAGCCTCACGGGCCTTGATTATCGCATCCTTGCTCAGGTCGGTTGCAAATATCTGCATAGTCGGATTATGGGCAGGTTTTACCTGTTCAATTGCTTCTTTAAAAACGATGGCCAGACTATAAGCTTCCTCTCCGGTTGAGCATCCGGGCACCCATGCCCTGAGCATACCGTCTTCGCGATTTAATATAAGCCCCGGTATTACCTCTTTTTTTAGCTGCTCCCAGGCTGCCGGGTCCCGGAAAAAACTGGTCACCCCGATCAAAAGCTCTTTAAACAGCAGATCCAGCTCCTGGGGGTTTTCTTGCAGAAATCGCACATAATTTCCAATTTTGCTGATCTGATGGATACCCATCCGGCGCTCTAAACGGCGGTAAATAGTAGTCTTTTTATAATTGGAAAAATCGTGGCCGGACTTGGTTCGTAACAGGATCATGACTTTGTCGAGGGAAGATTTTGATTTTCCATTTAGCTCAGGTTTGGCGCTATCAATCAGCGGTTTATGCCGAAGATAGGTAATAATCTTTGCCGGCAAGCCTTCCACTGGAGCGATAACATCCGCTAAACCTTGATCAATAACACTTTTAGGCATACTATCAAATTTAGCTGAAGCCGGTTCCTGCACAAAAACCGCCCCGCCCCTTTCTTTGATCGCGCCAAGACCGAGGGTGCCATCGCTACCCATGCCCGATAGGATAACTCCTACGCTGCGCTCCTGCTGATCGTCAGCCAGGGATCGGAAAAAAAAATCGATTGGCAGGCGCAAGCCGCGGGGCGCCGCCGGTTCAAAAAGGTGCAGTACGCTATGAAAAATAGACATATCTTTATTGGGTGGAATTACATAAACACTGTCTGGCTGAACCGCCATTTGCTCTTTAACCTGAAAAACCGGTAAAGATGTAGAACGCTGAAGCAGTTCCACCATCAGTCCTTTTCGGTTTGGATCTAAGTGTTGGACAATGACAAAAGCCATACCGCTTTTTTCCGGAACATTTGCAAGAAAAAGCTCAAGAGCTTCCAGCCCTCCGGCCGAAGCGCCGATACCGATAATCGGAAAAGCCGTTTCGGTAACTGCCTCTTCACCGGAAGCAGAGGAAGCAGATTGCTGATCAGGAAATACGCCTTCCTTTTGCGGATTAACTTTTTTCCTGGTGGCCATCCTGATCCCTCCATCTCCCGGTTTTATCAAAGGCAATTTAATGCGCAAATTTTTAAGTTGATTTAACTTACTTCTTAACTTATATGATAACACAATATATTAAATTCCTGAAATGTTCTTTACTCTTACCATAAATGTCCGGATAAGAAAAGCCGGGGCATTAATATTAATGCCCCGGCTAAAAATATAACTTAAATATAGATACTACTTGCCGGCCTTAAGCTCCATCGGTTTGGCGCAGCAAACCAGGGTGCCTACGCCCTCTTCCACCACTTTCACTTCATTGGTGCATACCTGGCACTTGTAAAGCTGTTCTTTTTTAGTCGCCATCTTTAAAGGCTCCTTTCGCCTATTGTTTTTCTCTTAACAACTGCAATCTCCGCAGCTTTTACCGGGACTGCCATCGTTAATGGCAAAACCGCCGTGCGGTCCATCATGGTAATCGATCGATTTTCCTTCCATAAAATGCGATATTCCCTTATCAAAAACCAACTTTAAAG
>CAYGHB010000077.1:0-7584 GCA_964349375.1 uncultured Syntrophomonadaceae bacterium
ACGTGATTTTTTTTGACATCGAAGAGATCATCAACCTGGTTACCCAGCTCGAAGCATCGCAGGTTGATTTAACGAGCAAGCAGATTACCCAGATTAAAGTATCAGGCCGCGAATTCTACCTGGTGGCGATCCCGGTGGAAGGGGCTTTCTTCAGCGGCACCGGCTATATGATCCCCTATATTGATATGACTACCATTACCGCTTTTGCCGGTCGCATTAATACTGTTCTGCTGGTGGTTACCGGACTGGCCTTTTTCTTCGCCGCCATTGTGGCAGCCTTTCTTTCCGGGGTGATTGCCCGGCCGATTCGCGAACTGACCCGCTTTGCCAAACGCATCGGTAAGGGTGATTTTACCCATAGTACGATAACTTATCAGGAACTTGAACTGGCTGAACTGGCCGACAGCATGAATGCGGCAGCCAGACAGTTGGACAGCTACGATCGCGATCAAAAAACCTTCTTTCAGAATGTATCGCACGAGCTTCGCACCCCGCTGCAATCGATCCGCTGCAGCGCAGAAGGTATTGAGCACGGCATTCTGGAGCAGCAGTCGGCCAGCAGGGTTATTATCTCCGAAACCGATCGCTTAAGCGAGATGGTTGAGGACCTGCTTTATCTGTCGCGTATTGACAACCTTTCCCGTGACGAAAATTTGCACACCGCCTGTGACCTACGCGAACTGCTCTCAAACTGCGCCGTCCGCCAGAGCAGCGTGGCGGAAGAAAAGGGGGTGTGCTTTGTCTTCGATTTTGCTGCAGAACCGGTAATCTGCAACTGTTCAGAAAAGCATCTCTCCCGGGCTTTTACCAATATCATCTCCAATGCGATCCGCTATGCCCGTGAGGTGATAACCATCAGTTGCCGACAGCAAAGCGGCCAGATTATTATTGAGATCGAAGATGACGGTCAAGGCGTTGCCGATCAAGACCTGCCCTTTATCTTTGAACGCTTCTACAAGGGCCGGGGAGGCAAACACGGTATTGGCCTGGCAATCGTAAAGACTATAATTGAGCAGCACCAGGGCCGCGTCATTGTAAAAAGCGACAGCAGTGGCACCGCATTTACCCTTACCTTTAACCGCTCTATTCACAATTGATCGGAAACGGTGAAAATAAAGGAAACCGGGCGCTATCAATTTGCCTGCCGCAAATTTGCTTCATTTTAACCCACCCTTTTCGGGGATTGAAAATAGCTTCTCAGTTTATACTTAATTCAGCAATTAGAGAGTTGCTACCAGGGCCGTTTACGTTTGAAGGGAGGCCTTGAATCAAATGTATTTTGAATTGAACAAAAAAACTTTAGTATCCTTGTTAATCGCAACAATATTATTCTCCGGCCTCTTTGGTTTTGGAGGCGCCTATCTGGCAAACCATATTTTCAATGACAATACAGAAGCTGCCCTTATTGAATGTTACACTGCGACCGGCGAGCCGATCAGCTTCGTAGCCGAAAGTGGTCTCAGCTTAGGCATGCTTTATGAAAACTGCGCCGATTTAAGCGTGCCCGAGGTTTATAGCCGCAACGCAGATAGCGTGGTTGAAATAAGAACTGAAACGGTGCAGTCTGCAGGCCGGATGGGTCAATATGTCTTTTCCGGCGCCGGCAGTGGCGTGATTATCACCGCTAATGGCTACATAGTGACCAATAACCATGTTGTCAATGGCGCGCAGACAATTATTGTTCGCCTGAACAGCGGTGAAAGCTACCGTGCCTCGCTGATTGGACGCGATGTCAGAACCGACATAGCAGTACTAAAAATTGATGCCAGGGGTCTTAAACCGGTTGTTTTTGGCGATTCGGGTAAAATTATTATTGGCGAACAGGCTGTTGTAATCGGTAATCCACTGGGTGAGCTGGGTGGCACCGTAACAGAAGGAATTATCTCCTCCCTGGACCGCGACATCGTGGTTGACGGTGAAAGCATGACCCTGCTGCAGACCTCTGCAGCGGTTAATCCCGGCAATTCGGGCGGCGGGCTTTTTAACAATCGCGGCGAACTGGTCGGTATTGTTAATGCAAAATCAGGTGGTTTCGGCATAGAAGGTTTAGGGTTTGCCATCCCGGTTAATACGGCTGCCGCAGTCATCGAGCAGATTATCAATTTTGGTTATGTGCCCGGCCGGCCGATCCTTGGGGTCAGGTTAATTGATATTACCGATCCCGGCACGGCCAGCTATTACCGGGTCCAGAATCCTGGTGTCTATGTCTATGAGTCAATGGCCTTAAACGAGCTGCAAACTGCCGACCGTATTATCAGCATCAACGGTCGGGAGGTTCGCAACACAATTGAAGTAAGGAAGCTTATCGATCAGTTTGCCGTTGGCGATACGGTAACAGTCAGGGTGCAAAGGGGAACCAACGAGCTCGAGCTGCAGATTACCTTAATTGAGGAAAACTACTAAAATACGCGTATTCCAGGTCCGGGAAAAAATCTATCAACATATGGTCAATCCTGCAAAACTCTGGCCTGGAAAAGCGCTTAATATATATGGGCGGTGGCAGTCGCAACAAAAAAGCGGCCAGCCACCGCTCACCACGTCTCTCCGGAGCCCGGGGCATAATCTCAAGCTGGTGGACCGCTTTTGCCCCCTGACGGATCGCAGTTCCGATGCAGTCCGAGCCCGTATCTCCTCCGCCGATCACAACAACAGTCTTGCCTCTGGCGCTGATCTCTTCCTCTTTGTCCAGTGGCTCACCGAGAATCCTTTTATTTTGGGCTTTCATACAGCGGGAAGCCTGCAGTAGAATCTTATCATCGGTCAGGCAGCGCTCCACTTCGTCAAAATCATTTAAGCGCTCAGCAACACTGCGATAGCCTGGTTCTTTGCGCCTGATAATCCTCTTTGCCTCTTCAGCCATAGCTTTCCCTCCCACTAATTAGTTTACTTGCGGCAGCGCTCTTTTCACTGCTTTATCTTCAGAGCTCATCTTGCCCAGGGCCAGCCTGTACTCCATCGGGAAGACTTTAATAAAAAAGGGTAGGCAGTCCTGCCAGTGATCGAGGATGTAAGCGGCCTTGGCGCTGCCTGTATAAGCGTAGTGCTTTTTAAGCAGGCTTTGCAGCTCTAGTATATCTTCCGCATCGCTTAGTGTTTCGAGGTCGATCAGCTCCAGGTTGCTGTTGGAGTCGAGTTTTCCATACCGGTCGTAAATATAGGCAATCCCGCCGCTCATCCCGGCCCCGAAATTAACCCCTGTTGGTCCCAGCACAACAATACGGCCGCCGGTCATATACTCGCAGCCATGGTCGCCAATCCCTTCCACAACGGCGATGGCCCCGCTGTTGCGGATTGCGAAACGCTCCCCGACCATCCCGTTGGCATAAAATTCACCCCCGGTGGCCCCGTAAAGGATTACATTGCCGCCAATGGCATTTTTAGCAGGGTTAAAGTCGCCACCACTGAATGGTTTGAGCACAATGCGGCCGCCGGAAAGCCCTTTACCAATATAGTCATTGGCTTCTCCCTCCAGGATTAATGTTAAGCCGCGGGCAGCAAAAGCGCCGAAACTCTGGCCGGCAGAACCCTTAAAGTTTAGCGTAATCGTATCTTCAGGCAAACCGGCATTGCCATATTTTAAGGCAATTTGGTTAGAGATAATGGTTCCTGCAGTACGGTTGTGATTATAGATCGGTGAAGCAAGGGTTACCGTTTTTCCTTTTTCGAGCGCCTCCTGAACCTGTGGCAGCAGGTGGCTGTCAAGCGCCTCTTCTAAACTGAAGGGGTGTGGATCAGTGTAATAAAAATCCTTTCTTTCAGCTTCCGGTTTATATAATATTTTGCCTAAATCCACTTTTTGGGCTTTCCAAAAGGCAATATCATTATTTTGCTCCAGCAGGTCAACCCGGCCGACCAGGTCGTCGACTTTTGTGATGCCCAGATGGGCCATAATTGTTCGTAACTCTTCCGCGATAAAGAACACCAAATTTATAACATATTGCGGCTTGCCGGCATAATATTTGCGTAGCTGATCATCCTGGGTGGCCACCCCTACGGGGCAGCAGTTGGAGTGGCAGTCGCGCATTATCACACAGCCGCAGGCCACCAGGGCCGCGGAGGCAAAGCCAAATTCCTCGGCGCCCAATAGACACCCGATCGCCACATTGCGCCCGGTTTTCAAACCGCTGTCAACCTGCAGCCGGACCTGTTTGCGTAAACCGTTCATAATCAGGGTCTGCTGGGTTTCGGCAAGGCCCAGCTCCCAGGGCACCCCGGCATGCTTGATCGAAGAAAGAGGAGCTGCTCCCGTTACGCCATCGGCCCCGCTGACCAGGATCAGATCGGCCCTGGCCTTGGCAACCCCGGCAGCAACTGTTCCGATACCCACTTCAGAAACAAGCTTCACCGATATCCGGCTTTTGGGGTTTGCATTGCGCAGGTCATAGATTAGCTGCGCCAGATCCTCGATCGAATAAATATCGTGGTGCGGTGGAGGCGATATAAGAGTAACGCCGGGCGTAGAATGCCTGACCCGCGCTATGGTCCGGTCGACTTTGTGACCGGGAAGCTGGCCGCCTTCCCCGGGTTTAGCGCCCTGGGCAATCTTAATTTGAATCTCGACGGCGTTGGCCAGGTACTCGGCCGTAACGCCAAAGCGGCCGCTGGCGACCTGCTTGATTGAACTGCACCAGTTTTTCCCGTCTGCGGTAAGCCGATAACGTTCCGGATCTTCTCCGCTCTCGCCGCAATTACTTTTGCCGCCGATTTTGTTCATCGCTTCGGCCAGGGTCATGTGGGCCTCGGGGCTGATTGAGCCAAATGACATAGCGCCGGTAACGAAACATTTAACTATTTCTGCTGCCGGCTCAACCCGGCTAAGATCAACTTTTTCAGTCTCCTTAAAACGAAGCTGGCTGCGCAAAGTGAACTGCTTTTCTGCCTGTCCGTTTATCAGCTCGGCGTATTGCAGGTATTTGCTGAAATCATTGCTCTGCACCGCCTGTTGCAGCAGACTGATTGACTCCGGTGACCACAGATGCCGCTCACCGTCAACACGGTAAGCATATTGCCCCCCGGACGGCAGCAACCTGGCCCTGGTAAAGGTATCTCTAAAATGCTGATAATCCCGATGGCGCAGATTAACTTCAGCTGAAATCTCATCTAAGCCCATACCCTGGATGCGGGAGCTGGTTCCGCCAAAGTAATTGGTAATCAGATCGTCTTTTAAACCTACTGCTTCAAAAACCTGTCCATTGCGATAGCTGCGCAGGGTCGAGATGCCAAATTTTGACATTATCTTCAGGATACCCTTGCATAAAGCGCGCACGTAATTCTCCATCGCCCTATGGCTGGAAATATTTTTGCCCAGCAGCTGCTGATCAGCCATGTTGGCAATTGATTCAAAAGCCAGGTATGGATTAATGGCCGCTGCTCCGTACCCTAAAAGCAGGGCCATGTGCATAACCTCCCGCGCTTCGGCACATTCAGCCAAAATCCCTACTTTGGTGCGCAGGCGCTTGGCAACCAGGTGCCGGTTCACGGCCGACACCGCCAGCAGGGAAGGAATCGGAACCATGTTGTCATCTAAGTCACGGTCGGTCAATACCAGCAAACCAAACCCTTCATTAACCGCTTCTTCGGCGCTCCGGGCCAGTTCATCCAGGGCATTTTTTAAGGCGGAGACATCGCCGCCTGCCGGAAACTGTATTTTAAACTTTTTGCTTTTAAAGCCTTTTTCTTCAAGACTGCACAGCCGGACCAGGTCTTCGTTGGAAAGGATCGGGTGGTTCAGCTTAATCAGGTGGGCTTGCTGGGGTGTTTCTTTCAAGATATTATCCGGCGCGCCGATAAAGGTCATCAGCGACATTACCAGCTCTTCGCGGTGAGGATCAATAGCCGGGTTGGTAACCTGGGCAAAACACTGCTTAAAATACCAGAAAAGTAGCTGTGGTTTTTCTGAAAGAATTGCCAGCGGCTGATCGGCCCCCATCGAGCCAACCGGCTCTGCCCGGTTAATGGCCATTTCCTTTAGAATGATGTTAATACCTTCGCGACTATAGCCGAATAATCTCTGGCTGGCCAGTAAGCTCTTATTGTCAACTTTTAGCGGAGCCATGGCATTAAAAAACCCATGGATCGTGATCTGGTTTTCCTGTGTCCAGCGGCGGTACGGCTACAGTCGCGAAAGCTTAAGCTTAATCTCTGTATTTTTGAGCAGTCTTTTTTCATCAAGATCCACCAACAGCATCTCGCCTGGCCGCAAAGCGCCTTTTTCCTTAATCTCTTCCGCCGGAATGTCGATCACCCCGGCCTCCGAGGCAAAGACCATAAAGCCGGATTTGGTCACCGTGTAACGGGCCGGGCGCAAGCCATTACGGTCAAGGATGGCCCCGATTTTACGCCCATCGGTAAAAACAACTGCGCTGGTCCGTCCCAGGGTTCGATCAGGCCGGCATGGTACTCAAAGAAGCCGCGTAAGTCTGGCCCTATCGGATATTTATCGCCCCAGGCCTGCGGGATCAGCATCGCCATACCGTGCTCAATTGATCTGCCGCCGTTATAAAGCAGCTCAAGGGCATTATCCAGGTTAGCAGAGTCGCTGGCCCCGGCTTCCAGCACCGGCAAAACTTTATTCAGATCATCGCCAAACAGCTCCGACTCAAAATTATTTTCTCGTGAAGCCATCCAGTTGCGGTTGCCCTTCAGGGTATTAATCTCGCCGTTGTGGCAAAGGTAACGGTAAGGGTGGGCCAGGGACCAGGAAGGAAAAGTATTGGTGCTGAAACGCTGGTGTACGATCACAAAGGTGCTTTCCATCGCCTGATCAGTAAGATCAGGGTAAAATACCTCAACCTGATCCGGCATCAATAAACCCTTGTAGATGATCGTGCGGCAGGATAGGCTGACTACGTAAAAGATTTCAGCATCACTGAGCAGGGTGGCGACCCTTTTTTCTGCATCCTTGCGGGCGATATAGAGTTTGCGTTCCAGTTCATGATCACTAAAACCATTACCATCAATCAGGCACTGGCTCATAAACGGCATATTCTCCAGGGCTACAGTGCCGAGTCCTTCCGGAACAACCGGCACGGTACGCCAGCCGATTACCGCTAAGCCCATTTCCTGGAGCGACTGCTCCATAAGGCTAAAGCACTTTTCACGAAGCGCCTGATCATGAGACAGGAAAACCATTCCGACTCCATAAGCTAAAGGCTCAGGAAGAACCCAGCCGTTTTCTGCTGCCAGGCGGCGGAAAAAGCGGTCGGGAATTTGAAATTGTAAGCCTGCCCCGTCACCAGTTTTATCATCGGCGCCTGTAGCTCCCCGGTGGAGCAGATTTTTAAGCACCCTGACCCCGTTGCTGATTATTTCATGGCTCTTTTCTCCGTTAATGTTGACCAGAAAACCGAGGCCGCAGGCATCGTACTCATAAGCGGGATTATACAGGCCCGATCTTTTTAGCCGATCTACCTGGAATTTATTAGATCTCATCTGCCGTCAGCGCCAATCACTTATTGATTTATCGCGCGGAGAATAGTTATTTTCCTATATTAGATCCATCTCCTCCATAGATCAAGCATAAATTTAAGCTAGAGGGCTATTTTGCAATAAAATTTACCCAGTCAATAACTTATCCCTAAGCCT
>CAYGHB010000078.1:0-7533 GCA_964349375.1 uncultured Syntrophomonadaceae bacterium
CCCCTCTTTAACAACAAACATTGATTCACCATAATACTGAACCAGCTGCTCCGGGGTTGGCACTTTATCAAAAAACCTTTCATTTAAGATCACTATGAATGAGCTAAAAAACCCACCGGTTATTGAAACAATAATAAAACAGATAGCCGTAACCCAGACTTCCAGCTTGTACAATTTTCTGCTCTCGTCTGACATTCTTTCACCTCCTTTTAGAATAAATTCTAAATTTTGTTCTTTTATATTTTATTATTTTAATTTTTCGCCTCCTTCCCAATTTATCCATATTGCTCTAAATTAATTATATTCATTCTACGCCTAACCAGATAATCCTGCCTGTTTATTCATTGCCGAGAATATTTTTGTGCCGGTTACTAAATAAGCGTTGCAGCACAAGGCCCGGCACAATATACTATGATCGAGAATATAACTACTGGAGGATAGAGATGAGCCAAATAATTGCCGTTATCGTGACCGCGCTGTTTTTTTTAGTCGGGGTAGTCGGCACCCTGCTTCCAATTTTGCCCGGGGTAACGGTAATCTGGCTGGGCATGCTGGTTTACGGACTGATCGCAGGGTTTGAAAACCTGAATAGCTACTTTTATATTGGACAGGGCTTGCTGGCCCTGGCCGTAATGGGCGTCGATTATCTATTTACTGCGATGGGCAGTCGTTATTTCGGAGGTTCAAAAGCAGCGCTCTGGGGCGCTGCAGCCGGTCTGCTCGTGGGCCTGCTGTTTTTTCCGATTGGCCTTTTAATCGGACCTTTTCTCGGAGCCGCCATTGCCGACTTAATTTTCAGGCGCCGCACTGACCAGGCTATAAAGGCAGGCGTCGGCGCCTCCCTCGGATTTTGGAGCGCCTTACCGATAAAGCTAATCCTCGAAGCTATTATGATCATCTGGTTTATCGTTAAAATAATATGATATATTCGTACATCTGTTTATAATTTTTTATACTTAGAAGGATTTTAGCATTTTGTGCGGAATATGCCATTGGTCCATCTAATTATTAACTAACATTGCTTAGGAGGATCTAGTTTATGGAAAAAGTATGGCTAAAGAGTTACGAACCGCAAGTACCGCACAGCATTGATTACCCTCCCCTCAATCTTTATCAGCTTTTTCAGCAGGCAGCAAAGAATTATGGTGAGCATCCGGCAGTTTACTTTATGGGACGGGAACTTAATTACCGTGAACTCACAGACCAAATTGAGAGTTTTGCGGCTGCCTTAAGCGATCTCGGTGTTAAAAAAGGTGACCGGGTGGCAATACACTTGCCGAACAGCACTCAATTCCCCATAGCATACTTTGCTACTTTGGCGCTGGGGGCTGTCGTCGTACCCTGCAACCCGCTTTATGTTGCCCGTGAGATGGAATACCAGCTAAAGGATTCCGGCGCCGAAACAATTATCACCCTGACCCGTTTTTACAAAATGATCAAAGAGGTTCAGCCGAGAACAAACCTTCGGAACGTGATTGTCAGCAATATCAAAGATTTCTTCCCCGGGTTTTTAAGCACTCTCTATACTCTTGTTAAAGAGAAAAAAGAGGGCGACAGGGTTTCTCTTCGCCCCGATGATTATTCGCTCCTGGATCTGCTAAAAAAATATAGCGGCAAAAAACCTGCTGTTGTAGAGGTTAAGCCTGAAGACCGCGCGCTCTTCCTTTATACCGGCGGAACTACCGGAGTTTCAAAAGGGGCAGTTTTAAGACACAGCAATTTGGTCGCCAATATGCTTCAGGTTAAAGCCTGGTGTACCGATTACCAGGATGGCAAAGAGATCGCCTTAGGCGTTCTTCCCTTTTTCCACAGCTACGGCCTGACCACCGTCTTAAACCTCGGGTTGCTCAACGGCGGCAAACTGGTATTGTTACCGCGCTTCGTTTTGGGAGATGTCTTAAAAACGATCGACAAACAGAAACCGACCCTTTTCCCCGGTGTGCCGACCATTTACGTGGCCATTAACAATGCGCCCGATCTCCATAAATACGATATAAAATCGATCAGAATCTGTATCAGCGGCGCCGCGCCACTGCCGGTGGAAGTGCAGCAGCAGTTTGAAAAAAATACCGGCGGCAGGTTGGTTGAAGGGTTCGGCCTATCGGAAACTTCGCCGGTTACCCATGCCAACCCAGTATACGGCAAACGAAAACCCGGCAGTATCGGTTTACCGATGCCTGATACTGAATATAAGATAGTAGATGTAGAAACAGGTAAACAGGAACTTTCGATCGGCGAAATCGGAGAACTCTGTCTGCGCGGACCACAGGTTATGGAAGGCTACCTGAACATGCCCGAGGAAACGGCTCAAAGCATTCGCGACGGCTGGTTCTATACCGGCGATATTGCCCGCGCCGACGCAGAGGGCTACGTTTTTATTGTTGACCGCAAAAAAGATATGGTCATCGCCGGCGGCTTCAACATCTATCCCCGCGATATAGAAGAGGTGCTTTATACCCACCCCAAGATCATGGAAGCTGCAGTGGCGGGCATAAATGATCCCTACCGCGGCGAAACTTTAAAAGCCTATATTGTCCTCAAAGAAGGGGAAACGATGACTGCCGAAGAAGCGATTGAGCACTGCAAAACCAACCTGGCAGCTTACAAGGTGCCAAAGTTGATCGAATTCAGGGATGAGCTGCCAAAAACGATGATCGGCAAAGTATTACGCCGCATGCTCAGGGAAGAAGAGGAAGCAAAAAACAGGCAGGCAAAGCTGTAGTTTACTGCCAAACACTGTCGTTTTTGCCTGATGTAACTGCCTGGTAACCATAGAGGATTCTCTTGCAGGAGAGAATCCTCTTTTTATTGCCCCAATAAGCCTGTACGGTTATAATCCTTATTACAGGAACCACCAAGAGATGAGGTAAGTAAAGTGAGCGCTTCCGAACAATATTATGGCAAAAGCGAACTTTTTGACATTCTGAAAACGACCACACCGTTTTCCTTTTTAGAGAATCAGACGATCTCCACCATCATTGAAGCAGCAACGGTTAAGAGTTACGTCAAAGACAGCTTTGTTTTTCGCGAAGGCGAACCATCAAAGCAAACCCTTTTTTTTGTCCTCGCCGGCAAGGCTAAAGCGCTGGTCAGGTTGGGCAACGAAGAGTCTGTCACCACCATCAGGGGCATAGGCGATTTCTTCGGGGTAACAGTGCTGCTCTCTGATGAAGCTTATCCTATTTCCATGGTCGTAGCCGAGGATTTAACCTGTATGTTGATCAGCCAAAAAAGCTTTCAGCAAACCCTGGCCGGCAACAGCCAGTTTGCCGATTTCTTTACTAAGATCCTGGCGGCAAGACTAAAAGATCTTTATTTGACCTTTGCCGACAGCAGGTATGAGGAGCAATTTTTCCAGGGACAGAGTCTACGCCGGCGGGTAGCTGACATTGCGCAGGATCAGGTTATTACCTGCCTGCCCATGGACAAAATAGGCGGCGTAGCCAAAAAGATGCGTGAAAACAGGGTCAGTTCGGTGGTAGTAGTAGCTTTTAACGGCAAACCGGTAGGTATCATAACTGAAAAAGATCTGGTGCACAAAATCCTTTCCAGCGAAAAGCCGGACCTGAACCGAAGAGCGCACGAAATAATGTCAGACAAACTGATCACCGTTAAGCCTGACGATTTCAGCTACCGGGCCCTGCTGATGATGACCAAGTATAATATTAAGCACATCATTATCACTGACGACAATGATGTTTTACACGGCATAATCACTGTCAAAGATCTAATTCGTAACCGCAACAGTGGAGCGCTTTCGATTATCAGGCAAATCGAATACCAGGATAGCTTCGAAGGGTTGGCGGGTCTAATTCGGGAAATAGATCAGGTCCAACAGGCCCTGCTGACCGAGCGGGCTTTTGCCTCAGAAATATGCGCTCTCCTCTCAGAGC
The DNA here is from genome assembly GCA_964349375.1 of uncultured Syntrophomonadaceae bacterium. Lineage (GTDB taxonomy): Bacteria > Bacillota > Dethiobacteria > DTU022 > DTU022 > UBA993. The sequence goes on from CAYGHB010000078.1 coordinate 3,894, forward strand.
TCTATGATCGAATAACACGCCGGGTAATCCAGATTGCTGAAGCGGAGCTAATCAGTGAGGGTTGGGAGGGGCCCCCGGTGGAATACTGCTTTATTACTATGGGCAGCGCCGGGCGCAAGGAACAGTATGCCCGCACCGATCAGGATCACGGCATTATTTATGCCGATCTAAATAGTGATGAGCAGGAAAAGGCTGCTGAATATTTTATAAATCTCGGCAAAAAAATTGTTGCCGGCCTGGAACAATGCGGCTTTAGCCGCTGCAGCGGTTTTGTTATGTCTGACAACCCCCAGTGGTGCCAACCCCTATCCGGATGGAAGTTGATGCTGAGCAGATGGACTGCTGCCCTTGACCCCAAGGATATCCGTAATATGACTATTTTTCTCGACTACCGTTACCTGTACGGAGAAACCGTGCTCTATGAACAGCTGAAAGACTACAGTACTAAGCTTTTTAAAGAAGCAAAACACGCCCTTCTCTTTATGGCCGAAGACGATCTGAAACACCGGGTGCCGCTTAATATTTTTGGCAATATCATCACCCGCAGAACCAGCAGTAGGAAACGTAAGGTTAACCTCAAAGCTGAAGTAATGGTTCACCTGGTTGACTGCATTCGCCTTTTTGCCCTGCGTGAAGGGATCCGTGACACAAACAGTTTTGAAAGGATCCACAGCTTAAAGGCTCAGCGGGTCTTTAAAAGAGACGATGCTGAATTTATTGAGGCTGCATTTGAGTCTTTACTGATGTTCAGAATTCGCCATACCCTGGACCGCCTGAGAGAAGGGCACCACCCTGACAGCGTAATTGATCTGGGCCAGTTAAATAAGAAGGAACGCACCCTGCTTAAAGAAGCGATGCTGGTAGTTAACCGTCTGCAAACTTTAACGGATCATTCATTTCATGTCCATAAAGCCTGATGCGGACAAGGAGAAAAGGATGAAAAACAACAATATTCATTATGAACCTGATTACAATTTGCTGAACCGGAAGGCGAAAAAAAACGGAGCGGTGCCCCGCACAAGCACCAGTGAAAGACTGATCAACCGCCTATTAACGGGACCAAAACAGCCGGAACTGATTGACAATGATCCGGTTCTCTTTGAAGAGCTTTCCGCGGAATTATCGGCGATAAAAGCGGGGATTGATTGGGGGCAGAACCTTTTGGATGCCTCCTATGTAGTTTTCGACACCGAGACTACCGGCCTGCAACCCTATATGTACGACGAAATCACGGCAATCGGTGCACTGACTATTAACAGCGCCAAAATATCTAAGGGTGATAGTTTCTATCGCCTGGTCAATCCCAGGCGTCCCATACCGCCGGTAGCCAGGCGGATTACAGGCCTGGATGACGATATGGTAAAAGATGAACCGCAAATTATCCCTGTGTTGCTCGATTTTTTGAAATTTTGCGGGCCGCGGATCCTCATCGCCCACAACGCGCCTTTTGACCTGGCCTTTGTTAACATCAAGCTCAGCGAGGCAATTGGCAGACGGTTTGTTAATCCGGTAATCGATACGGTGCTGCTTACTTCAGCGCTGCATTTTTCAATCGGCGATTTTTCGTTGGAGAACCTTTCAACCGTATTCAAACTTGATTTAAGCGGCAGGCACAATGCCCTTAGCGATGCCCGCATCGCAGCTGAACTGTACTTAAAGCTTCTTCCCGAATTAAACAACCGCGGTGTGACCAACCTCCACCAGTTGGCCTCCCTGTTCAGCGATTCCGACCTGACCAAAGGCTATCCCCTGGTATTTTAAGTTTTTAAAGACTCTAAGGCCTTCTCAATCTGCACCTGCACCGCTGCAGGAGCTGTCCCACCCCTGCTGCGCCTGGCTTCAACCACCCGAGCCGGATCAAAGAGCGCATCAATTTTTTCGGCCAGAGAAGGGTGAAAGTTCTCACGTTCCTCCTCAGTCAAAGCCTGCAGGCGCTTATTCTGACCGGCAGCATAAGCGATCATTTCCCCAACGATATGGTGGGCATCTCTGAAGGCAACCCCTTTCGAAACCAGGTAATCAGCAATATCTGTAGCGCATAAATAATCGTCATCAACCGCTTTTGACAGCTGTTCTTTTTTTACGGTCATAGTCTGCAGCATGCCGGCAAAGAGGGGCAAAATCATCTTCAGCTGATCGATAGTATCGAAAAGGCCTTCTTTGTCCTCCTGCATATCCTTGTTGTAAGCCAGGGGCAGCCCTTTCATCATGGTTAACATGGCCAGCAGCGCCCCGTAAACCCGGCCTGTTTTACCCCGGACCAGCTCAGCAACATCAGGGTTCTTCTTCTGCGGCATCATACTGCTGCCGGTGGTGTAAGCATCATCAAGTTCAATAAAACCGAACTCGGCGCTGCTCCAGAGAACCAGCTCTTCGCAAAACCTGCTTAAATGCATGATCAGAATCGCTGCGAAAGCTAAAAATTCGATCAGGTAATCGCGATCGCTGACCGCATCAATGCTGTTCTCGTAGAGCGATCCGAAACCAAGTTTTTCGGCAACCAGCTCACGATCAACCGGAAAACCGGTCCCGGCTAAAGCGCCGGCACCCAATGGCATCAGGTCGGTGCCTTTCATCACTCCTTTAATCCGCTCGCGGTCGCGCCCAAACATCCAGAAATAAGCAAGCAGGTGGTGGGCAAGTAACAGCGGCTGTGCTCGCTGCAGGTGGGTGTAACCGGGAATAATCAGATTTTCATTTTTCTTTGCCAGTTCGATAAGCGCTTCCTGCAGGCTTTTTAACAGCTGATCAATCAGGACCAGCTCGTCGCGCAGGTAAAGATGCATATCAAGCGCCACCTGATCGTTACGGCTGCGTCCGGTATGCAGCTTTCCCCCTGTCGGGCCGATTTTCTCGATTAGCCGTTTCTCAATATTCATGTGAATATCTTCAAAGGCAAGATCTTCAGGAAAGCTGCCGCTTTTTATTTCCCCGGCAATTTCCTTTAGTCCGCCAACAATCTCTGCCGCATCAGCAGCAGAGATAATCTGCTGCGTAGCGAGCATCTCGGCGTGAGCAATACTGCCCTTCAGATCACAGAGAGCCAGGCGCCGATCAAAAGGCAGTGATGCGGTAAATTCTAAAACCCGATCGTCCAGTTCTTTTTGAAAGCGGCCCTGCCATGGTTTTTTCAGCTTCCCGTCGCCTCCCTGCCCTTTTCTTTTTTTATCCTCATCATCCCCTTGATAGTCAGGGGCAGTCCGTAGAGATTAATAAAACCCTGGGCATCTTTCTGTTCGAACAGCTCATCTTGTTCAAAAGTTACCATACCGTGATGGTAAAGGGTATGGGCTGATTCGCGGCCGCTAACGTTGATATTGCCCTTGTAGAGTTTCATGCCGATAGTGCCGGTAACCGGTTCCTGTGTTTTTTGAATAAATCCATCCAGCGCCTCACGCAGCGGTGTAAACCAGAGCCCGTAATAGATCATTTCGGCGTATTTAAGAGCTATCCCTTCCTTGTAGTGGTAGGTTTCGCGATCGAGCGTAAAGTGCTCTAGCTCCCTGTGGGCAAAAGCAATTAAAGTGCCGCCCGGGGTTTCATAAATACCGCGGGATTTCATCCCTAAAAGCCGGTTTTCAACCATATCAACGCGACCGACACCGTGCCTGCCGGCAATGCTATTGAGCTCTTCAACCAG
>CAYGHB010000079.1:0-4198 GCA_964349375.1 uncultured Syntrophomonadaceae bacterium
CTGGCGCCGTACTTAAGGGAGCTTAAAGCATGGCAACAAGTTTTATTCAGCTATCAATTAACGGACGAATCTTTTGCTGTTCATTCAACCTATTTCCGTCAGGTTGGTACTCCCTCTTTCACCCAGCTGTTTGCCCTCAATTTATCCGCTCAACTGGCCTGGGTCACCGGCACTGTATTTGGCGCCTGGGTTGGCGGCCAACTTGCCTTTGATACAGAGGTATATGGCATTGATTTTGCCCTGCCGGCCATGTTTATCGCTCTTTTAGTGATGCAAATTGAAAAAAGCAAGCATGTCTATATTGCCCTGCTTGCTGCTGCGCTGGGTCTTTCTTTTTACCTGCTCGGCTTCAGTCAGCTTTACATCATCCTGGCCACTGTAATCGCTGCCACCTGCGGGACCCTGATCGATAAAAATATAAGTAACAGGGAGATAAGCTGAGATGAAGGATATCACCCTCCTGATTATTCTGATGGCCCTGGTTACTTTTATTCCCCGGGTTTTACCCATCTTGCTGCTTTCCCGGCGCGAATTGCCCGATTCGATTACCCTCTGGCTTTCGTATGTTCCCGTTGCAGTTCTGTCCGCGCTGCTTGCGCCCGAGCTCTTTGCCCCGGGCGGCACAGTTAATTTTGCCTTTGAAGCCAACCCTGCTTTCTGGGTAGCCATCCCGGTATTTATTATTGCCTACTTAACCCGCAATCTCTTTGCCACAGTGCTAACCGGCATGGTCCTCATGGCCCTCATGCGCCTCTTTCTATAATTAAATATACTTGACTTCTAGTCAAAGAACTAAGCTTTTTTTGGAGTGGCCGCTGCTTTATAGAGGCAAATACTATCATTGCTACAAATTGATTCCAGGCTATTAACAGTGATCAGCTTTATCTCGAGTACAACCATATCAGCAATACTAAATAATGCTAATATATGCTATAAATAGTTATATATGTAATTGACCGACAATTTGCTATTATGTTATAATCTAAGAGGCTTTCTTATCAAACAGATTGCCTCTTCAAAGCTGTTTGCCGATCACTATTAAAATTGAAGGAGGAGTATGGATGGACAAGCTTGTACGTGTCAATATGCAAGAGAAGACAGTTAAGATTGAGCCTTTGCCGGATAAGTACAAAGGTAAAGGCGGACGCTGGATGAGTTCTTTGATGGTTAGTGATGAAGTGCCTGCAGATTGTCACCCCTTAGGTCCCAACAATAAATTAGTCTTTGCACCCGGTTTCTTATCCGGAACCCGCGCCCCTAACTCTGGGAGAATTTCGGTGGGCGGCAAGTCTCCCCTCACTCGAGGAATCAAGGAAGCCAATGCCGGAACTCCCTTTTCGCAAAAGCTGGCCCGCATGGGTTATGCGGCGATTGTTGTCGAAGGGTTGGCTGGTGACGACAAAACCTGGTTATTGAAGCTGGATGTTAAAGGCGGCGAGTTTCAGCAGGCCGAAGATCTTAAAGGTATGGGTGCATACGAAAGCGGTCACAAGATTTGGGAAAAATTTGGAGATAAAACTGCTTTTGTCGTTAACGGGCCGGCCGGTGAAGCAAAGATGGCGATGGCCGGGCTGGCCTTTAACGATCCGGAAGGTCGCGCCGCTCGCTATGCCGGGCGTGGTGGGCTGGGCGCCGTAATGGGCAGCAAGGGGCTTAAAGCGATTGTTCTTGATGATACTGATGCCCCGGGCGTTAAGCCGGCTGATGAAGAACTGCTCCGTTCGGGACAGAAAAAACTGGCCGACGCGATCCTCTCTCACGATGTAACCAAGAAGGGCGGCGCTCTGAACAGTTACGGCACAGCGGTGCTGATTAACATCCTCAATGAAGCCGGCGGATTACCGACCAATAACTTCAGCTCCGGAGTATTTGAAGGGGCGTCGAAGATCAGCGGTGAAGCTTTAGCCGAGGCCGCCCAGAAGCGTGACGGCGGCACCATGGGTCACCGCTGCCACCCCGGTTGTATCATTAATTGCTCAACTGTCTATCCAATGGAGGACGGCAGCAAAACTGTTTCCAGTGTTGAGTATGAGTCAATCTGGTCGCTTGGCGCCAACTGCGGCATCGATAACCTTGATCAGGTTGCCGAACTGGTCTGGCAGTGTAACGATTTGGGCCTTGATACCATTGAGGCTGGCGTTGCGATCGGTGTAGCCATGGAAGCCGGATTGGCAAAATTCGGTGATGGCCCGGCGGCGATTAAAATGATGGACGAAATCCGCAACCGTACCCCTCTCGGCCATATTCTCGGCCAGGGAGCCCAGTTTACCGGCGAAGCTTACGGCGTCACCCGCATTCCCACCGTTAAGCGCCAGGGCATGCCGGCCTACGAGCCGCGTGCGGTTAAAGGTATCGGTGTAACATACGCAACCTCAACCATGGGTGCCGACCACACTGCCGGTTATACCGTTGCTCCTGAAATCCTGGCCGTCGGCGGCAACCCTGATCCGCTGACCAAGAAGGATAAAATTGGCCTTTCCAAGGGACTTCAGGATGCGACGGCGTTTCTTGATGCAGCAGGCTACTGCATCTTCATCGCTTTTCCAATTCTAGACATCCCCAGTGGCTTTGAAGGTGTGGTTGAAACTACTAATGGTATGCTCGGCACGAAATATACTGCAGAGGATGTTGGTAGAATCGGTGATGAAATTTTGCGCATCGAGAGAAACTTCAACCTGAACGCCGGAATCGGCAAGGAAGCAGACCGCTTGCCTGAATTCATGAAGTACGAGAAACTTCCTCCGCACAACCAGGTTTGGGACGTTACGGATGAAGAACTCGACTCTTTCTGGGATTAGCCCGGTTAGTGGCAGAAGATGATAGTAAAAGTGCGCCTTTATGCGACACTCTCCCGCTTTAACCCGGAAGGAAAGGGTGATCAACCCTTTACGGTTGGGCTGAAAGCTGATTCAAGTGTTACCGATCTGCTGGATCAGCTGGCAGTGCCGCGGGGAGAAGTGAAGCAGGTGTTTATCAGGCATAAGGCCCGCCAACTGGATTATAAACTACAGGATGGCGAACAGGTAGCGGTTTTTCCGCCGGTCGCCGGCGGATAATCTCGAACAAGCGCAAAGCCCGGTGTGACATCAATCACACCGGGCTATTCTTTTTAAGGGCAGCGGATGATCCCCTGCGACCAGAGGCAATCGGCGCAGGAAGGCGAATTACCCCAACAATCTTCGTTCTGTTCTGCATAATCACAGATCTTAGCTGTCGAACAATCCATACAGGATGGGAAATTGTAGCTGCGCACCCGGTGCCGAAACCTGATATAACCAGGGCTGTTCCAGATATTATAGAGAGAATCATCCCTGATATTGCCCGGCAGGTATGCGCTGACCTCTTTGCGCCTGTTATCCAGGTAGTAGGGATAGTCGTACATCAGGGCGTAACAGGGACTGACAGCGCCATCCCAGCGAATAACCGCTGCATCATCTTCAACAAAACCGCAGCGCCTGCTGCTGCCCCAGTAGATCCGCGGCAGGCGCAGGGTTCCCCAGAAAATATAGTCGTTGTCGACCGCCGGCCAGATTGCCGGCTCCGGAAACCGGTAACCGTTTAAAGTGCCTGTCCAATTTGGCGGCGCTAAAACACCGGCGCCCAATTCCCTGTCTTTCTGCGGCTTGTCATAAAGCACCTCGTTGTACATTTCTTCCGAGTAAGCCAACAGGTTGGTAATCAGCACAGTCGGAGCGCCTACTTCCTTGGCCAGCTTTGGAAGCAGTGGAAGCTGATCGATGTTGCTTTTCATCATCACAAATTCAAGCCCAATCTTGGGATAGTTTACATTCAGCTTCTGTTTTAGTTCTCGTAAGCGAAGCATGTTGTTAATTACAGCGTCATAATCACCGTTCACCCTGATTTGGCCGAAGCTTTTCTGATCAAGACCGTCAATCGAAAAATAGACAGCGTGAACTCCGGATTCGATTAAGCTCAAGGCAGCATCGCTGTCGACAAGAGTGCCGTTGGTGTTCATTGAGACCCGGTATCCTTTAGTGCATAAAGCCCTGATCATTTCCAGCGCCCTGCTGTGGGCCAGCGGTTCACCAAAACCTCCTAAATGTACCATCTCCAGTGCGGGAAATCTTTTCAGCTGCTCAAGAAGATTGTTAAAAAGCACTAAATCCATCTCTCCTTCAGGCATTGCCGGCCACTGCTGCCGCATACAGGTAATACATTTTAAATTGCAGTTGGCGGT
>CAYGHB010000079.1:4298-7464 GCA_964349375.1 uncultured Syntrophomonadaceae bacterium
TTTATGATATGATACAAAAAGGTTTTAAAATGCAATTTGAATAAAAGCGATTTGGGAGGGTGTTTATGCAACTGACAGAAAAGCTCTATTGGTATCCCTGGCAGGGCAGGGCCAATAACTGCAACAGCATTATTTACAAGGGTAACCGAACGATTCTCTTTGACCCCGGTCACATTTACAATGATTTTAACGAAAGCTGTCTCGAAATTTTGCGACGCCAGGTAGAGGCCGACGGCCTTAAACTGGCTGATATCGACCTGATCCTTTGCACCCACGGGCACCCTGATCATGTGGAAGCAGCCGGCATGGTCCGTAAAGAAAGCGGGGCTCATTTTGGCATTAACCGTGGAGATGAATTTATTCTAGAGGCCATAACCCAGCATTACGCCTCGCGCAGCGGACAGGAAATGCCCGATCTGAAGCCGGATATTTACCTTGAAGAAGGCGAGCTGGCGCTTAATCCGCAGGACAGCACCGGCGAGATAATTCAGGTGATTGAGTCTCCCGGTCACTCCCCGGGCTGTGTTTGCTTTTACCTGCCGGACGAAAAAGCACTGGTCAGCGGTGATACAATTTTTCAGAACAGTATTGGCCGCACTGATCTTCCCGGTGGCGATATGGGGATTATGGGCAGCAGTGTGGACAAGTTGTCTACTATAAAAGATGTTGAGTTGCTTTTGCCCGGTCATATGGGTTACGTGCAGGGAGAACAGGCGGTAGCGCATAATTTTGCCCAAATTAAGCAGTACTTTTTCTAGTCAAGCTGTATCGATGGATGAGCAGGAAAGCGCCTGCCGATCTCGAATTATATAGATATGTAAATGTATTGAAATTTAGATGCTTTTCTTCCTGCTTTTTGGTTACACTGTGTATTTAGTTATCAAGTTATTTTGCTCTACAGTTCGATAGAGTAAACAAAGGAGAATATCAACTGATGATTTTTAATAACCACCACCGGCCGACCACTCTTTTTCAACGCTTTGAAGGCAACCCGGTGTTAACCCCCGATAGTTGGCCTTACCCCGCAAATGCTACCTTTAACCCCGGGGCTATCAGGCACGATGGAGAAACCTACCTGGTGGTCAGGGTGGAGGATATGCGTGGTTTTTCCCACCTGACCCTGGCCCGCAGCAAGGATGGCAAAACCGGATGGCACATTGACGAAAAACCGATTATGACGCCTGATTCTGAATTTCACGAGGAAAGATGGGGTATTGAAGATCCGCGCATTGTCTGGCTGGAAGATCTTGAGCAGTATGCCATGACTTACGTTTCTTTTTCGAAGGATGGCCCTGTGGTTTCCCTTGCCCTGTCAAAAGATCTGCGCAATTTTAAACGGCGCGGCGCAATGCTGCCACCCGAAGATAAGGACGCTTCACTCTTCCCGCGCAAGATTAACCGCCGCTATGTTTTAATTCACCGGCCGATCATCCGCGGAGAGGCGCACATGTGGATTGCCAACTCACCGGATCTCGTTCACTGGGGTGAACATAAGATCCTGCTTCCGGTTCGTCCGGGCTGGTGGGACAGTACCCGGGTCGGTCTTGGTCCGCCTCCGATCGAAACAGATGAAGGCTGGTTGATCATCTACCACGGAGTGCGGATGACCGCATCCGGAAGTCTCTACCGTGTTGGCCTGGCTATGCTTGACTTAGAAGAGCCGTGGAAGATCATTAAGCGCTGTGACCAATGGGTTTTTGGCCCGAATGAGCCTTACGAAAGAGTAGGCGATGTTCCTGGTGTTACATTCCCCACCGGCATTGTGCACGATCCGGAAACCGACGAGCTGATCATGTACTACGGCGCCGCTGATACCAGTGTCTGCCTGGCATCTGCCAAGCTTAAGGACTTGGTCAGTCATCTGCTCAGCTGTAATGATTCAAAGGAGGAAGGCTTCTGCCTCTAAGCCTTTAAATAATATGAAAATAGCGATGCTGGCCCCCATATCCTGGCGAACCCCACCCCGTCACTACGGACCCTGGGAGTGGGTGGTCAGCATGCTTACAGAAGGGTTGGTTAAAAGAGGGGTGGATGTTACCCTCTATGCCACAGCAGACTCCGTGACGGAGGCTAAACTGCGCTCTGTTGCCAGGGCTCCCTGGTCTGAAGATCCTGAACTGGAGCCCAAAGTATGGGAATGCCTGCACATCGCTTCTGTTTTTGAGGAAGCTGACAACTACGATCTAATTCACAATCACTTTGACTTTTTGCCCTTAGGTTATTCCGGCCTGGTAAAGACTCCACTGCTGACTACGATTCACGGGTTTTCGTCGCCACGCATCTTGCCCGTCTACCGTAAATATAACGGGCGGGTGCACTATGTGGCGATCAGCGAGGCAGACCGTCACCCCGATCTGGATTATGCCGCTGTTGTTCATCACGGTATCCCCATTGCTGAATATCCCTTCAGCCCTGCTGCGGCGCCGGAAGGCTACCTGCTCTTCTTTGGGCGCATCCATCACGATAAGGGTGTCTATGAATCAATCCGCCTGGCTAAACAGGTTGACATGCCCCTGGTTATTGCCGGGATTATTCAAAATCAGGAGTATTTCGACAGTTATGTGGCTCCGTACCTTGACGACCGGCAGGTGCGCTACATTGGCCCGGTCGGGCCTGACCGGAAGGGGGAGGTTTTAGGCGGCGCAGCTGCCCTGCTCCACCTGATTAATTTTGACGAACCTTTTGGTCTAAGTGTTGCCGAATCGATGGCCTGCGGCACTCCGGTGATCGCCTTTAACCGTGGCTCCATGCCCGAGTTGATTAATGACGGGGTAAGCGGTTTTCTGGTTGGTGAGCTTGACCAGGCTTATGAAGCAATTGCCCGGCTGCCTGAAATCAACAGGGCCGACTGCCGCCGCCATGTAGAGGATAATTTCACCGTAGAGCTGATGGTGGACCGCTACATTAAGGTTTACAAACAGATAATTGGCAAATAACAGTAACTGATTAACTCTTATAAACGTTCTCCTCATTTGAGGGGTAGGCTCATGAAACTCTCTCTCGCCTTAAAGGGAGAACCAAAAACTTCCTCCCCTAAAGGGAGAAACTAAGGGAGAACCAAAAACTTCCTCCCCTAAAGGGAGAAACTAAGGGAGAAACAAAAACTTCCTTCCCTAAAGGGAGAAACTAAGGGAGAAACAAAAACTTCCTTCCCTAAAGGGAGAAA
>CAYGHB010000080.1:0-7457 GCA_964349375.1 uncultured Syntrophomonadaceae bacterium
GAAAGATAGTCTAAGAAGGAGGCGTTACAGTGGCTGTTCCCAAGCGAAGAACCTCGAAATCAAAGCGAGACATGAGACGTGCACAGGGCAAACTCACGGTTCCCCGACTGGTACCCTGCCCACAATGTCATGAACTGAAACCCACTCACCGGGTTTGTTTAAATTGTGGCTACTACAAAGATCGGGAAGTGCTGAAAGTGAATCAGTAAATAGTGATGATACGCCCCGCCATTTTTAAATGGCATGGGGCGTATTGTTTTTTACCCGGCTCTGACAGGAGAAGTGATATGATTGATTAAAGTGGCAATTGATGCCATGGGCGGGGATAATGCCCCCGGAGAGATAATTAAAGGCGCAATTCTTGCGCTTTCTTCATTAGAGGATCTTTCCCTAATTCTGGTTGGGCGCAAAAATGAAATTGAAGCCTGCCTGAGGGATTTGAACTTTAGCCATCCGCGTTTGGAAATCAGACATGCCGAAGAAACAATCAGCTGTGACGATGACCCCGGTTTTTCGATTCGCCGCAAAAAGCAGTCTTCAATGGTAGTGGCTATGCAGATGGTTCGCAGTGGTGAGGCCGATGCAATAATCAGCGCCGGCAATACCGGCGCCCTAATGGCAGCAGGCCTATTATTTTTAGGTAGGATGGGTCGCATCAGCAGACCTGCTCTGCTTACACCGATGCCCAGCTTTAGCGGTCGCCCGGTGCTTTATCTTGATGTCGGGGCCAATATGGATGCCCGTCCGGTGCAGCTTTTACAATATGCTTATATGGGCAGGATTTATGCTCAAAAGGTTCTTGGCATTGCTGAGCCGCGCATAGCCCTGCTTAATGTCGGTGTGGAAGCCAACAAGGGTAACAGCCAGGTGAAAAAAGCATACGCCCTTTTTCGCGAAAGTCTCCCCGGTTTTTGCGGAAATATTGAGGGCACATCAGCGTATTTTGATGCCGCAGATGTTGTTGTCTGCGACGGTTTTGTCGGCAATATCTTCCTGAAAACTTCCGAAGGCCTCTCGAGAGCGATCTTAAGCTACTTCAGAAAAGAGATTCTAACCAGCATCCGCTTTAAGGCAGGGGCTTTTCTTCTGCAGCCTGTTTTTATGGGTTTAAAGGAACAGGTTGATGCTTCCGGTTACGGTGGGGCGCCACTTCTAGGGGTTAAAGGTCTGCTGGTAAAATGCCACGGATCTTCAAAAGCGAGAGCTATTGAACAGGCTATTTATAAGCAGGTATATCCTTTTATTAAAAACGGGGTTATTAGGCATTTTGAGAAGGCGCTGGAACTTTTGCCCCTTGAAAACGGGGAAGAGATTAAATAAATTAAAGGGATTTCAATTCTCTTTTTATGCTATTGATCATTTGGCCTTTATTGATATACTAGATTAAAATAATTCAAGGCTCATAGTAAATGAATCGACTGGATCATTAATTGTTTTTATGGTGGGCATAAATGCTTAAGAGAGGAGGTGACCAGGTGAGCGTTGAATCAAAGATAAAGGGTATCATTGCGGATCAGCTTGAAGTGGCAGCTGATAAGTTAACCATGGAAACGTCTTTTGAAGATATTGATGCTGATTCACTGGACATAGTCGAACTGGTGATGGCTCTTGAGGAGGCATTCGATCTCGAGATCTCCGATCAGGAAGTTGAAAATATTAAGACGGTCGGTGATGTAGTTAAATATATCGAATCACAAGTTTAGTATTTGACGATATGAGGTAAATAATGGAATGGCCGGAAATTATTAATATACTTATAAACGATCTCAATTGGAAAGCCGGAAACTTCAGCTATTATGAACAGGCGCTGACTCACAGCTCTTTTGCTCATGAAAGAGGACAGAGGCGAATCCACAACGAACGTCTTGAATTTTTAGGGGATGCCGTATTGGAACTGATTATCAGTGATTACCTCTATCGCCAGTATCCCCAACTGTCTGAAGGAAAGTTGACCAAACTCAGGGCCGACTTAGTCTGTGAGGCTTCGCTGGCCAGAATAGCCTACGGTCTGAATCTGGGTCAGTATACGCGACTTGGTAAGGGTGAAATAGTCGGGGGCGGGGCGAGTCGTCCGTCACTACTGGCTGATACTATAGAAGCGCTAATCGGAGCCCATTATTTGGATCGGGGCTTTGAAATATGCCGTGAGAAAGTTCTTGAACTATTTTCCCCCATTTTACAGGAACTGCAGGAAGGTCATTTGCGCCGGGATTTCAAGACACTGCTTCAGGAATTTACCCAGGCGCGTTATGCAGTCACTCCCGGTTACAGGATTGTGCGGGAGAGCGGTCCTGACCACGAAAAGACTTTTGCAGCCGAGGTGATGCTTGCAGCGGATGTAGTCGGGGCAGGAGAAGGTCGCAGCAAAAAGGAGGCTGAACAGGCGGCAGCAAAAGAAGCCTGGAATACTTTAACATCTTAAGCTGATCATCCTGCTGTTACAGAATTGATGGAAGGAGCAGTGATTAAAGTAATATGGAAATGTTAAAGGTATCGGCTCATTCCAAGACCAAGGCACTGGCCGGTGCACTGGCAGCTGTTATCAGGACTGAAGGCGCTGTGGAAATGCAGGCAATAGGAGCAGGGGCCGTTAATCAGGCTATCAAGGCTGTTGCTATAGCCCGGGGTTATGTTGCACCCAACGGTATAAATCTGGTTGTTATTCCCTCATTTGTTGAAATAACCATTGATAATGAGGAGCGAACGGCGATAAAATTTAAGGTAGAACCAAGGTGAAGCCAATATCCGGTAAGGCAGGGGCATTAGAATATTGCCCCTTTTTTGCTGTTTTTAGGCTGACTTAATAAACAACTAAAATTATTTAAGCAAATGGCAAGGAGCATGAGCGATTGTATTTAAAAAGATTGGAATTATTCGGATTTAAATCATTTGCCGATAAGTCTGAACTATGGTTAAATCCCGGTATAGCTGCTGTAATCGGCCCCAACGGTTGCGGAAAAAGCAATATCGTTGATGCTGTCCGCTGGGCTCTGGGCGAGCAAAGTGTTAAATCGCTGCGCGGGACCAGGATGGAAGAGATTATTTTTTCAGGAAGCGATAGCCGAAAGGCACTCAATTTTGCCGAGGTTTCACTAACCTTTGACGGTGCCGGGCCGTTTCTAAATCTTGATTATGATGAAATAACAGTTACCAGACGTCTGTTCCGCAATGGCGATAGTGAATACTACATTAACAAATCGCCATGCCGCCTAAAGGATATTACGGAAATGTTTATGGATACTGGCTTGGGTAAAGATCTCTACTCAGTGATCGGCCAGGGACGGGTTGATGAGATTATTAGCAGCCGCCCTGAAGAACGTCGGGAAATATTTGAAGAAGCGGCGGGGATCTTAAAGTACAAACTGCGCAAAAAGGAAGCAAGGCGCAGGCTTGATGAGACACGAGATAACCTGATTCGAGTGCAGGATCTGATCTATGAATTGGATACCCAGGTTGAACCACTGCAGGAACAGGCAGAAATCACTAAACAATACCGTTTCCTGCAGCAGCAGATGGAAGTGGAAGAAAAAAAACTGCTTTCCTTTCAGCTCCTTAAAACAAGAAGAGATCTGGCCAGAGTTAACAGGCAGCTGCAATCAGTCAACGATGCCCTGCTTATAACGGCAGCCCAGGAAGGACAGCAGGAAAAAGCAAGGCAGGACCTTAAAAATAGTCTGCTTGATCAACAAAAAGCGAGGAAAGAAGAAGAAGAGAATTATAATCAGCTGGTCCGGACCCATGAGCATTTTGAGTCTGAATTGAAACTATTGACCGAAAGAGAAAGCCACATAAAGGAGCAGCTCGAGCAAAATAAACGCAGGATTGCCCAGCTTGAGCAGCTGATCATCGATTTTCAGGCACAGCAAGAACAATCCGGACAGGATCTGGTTAAGAAGAAAGAGGAGCTTGATCATTTATACGCTGGTTTGGAGCAGAGCAGAGCAGAACTTGCTCTCCATGAGCAGAGTCAATTAGCACAGGAAGCAGAAAAGATGCAGGAGGAGATTTACAAGGCCGGTGCCCGTAAAGAGGCGGCCGAGTTTGCCCTTAATGAAAGCAGGAAACGGTTGGAAAAAATAGCTGGTCAGAAGAACGAGATTGATCAGGAGAACCAGTCGCTCTTCAGTAAGCTTCTAAATTCCTCGGCAAACCTTGAAAAGTTTGAGGCAAATAGCAATTCCCTGCTGAAGAATCTCGAACAAGCACAGCAGCAACTTCAGGCCGAAGCTGAAAAAGAAGAACACTGCAGGTCCGATCTGGAACGGGGCCTTGCTGTTGTCAATAAACTAAAAGAAACCCTGCAGGGCGTAAAAAGCCGTCTGCAGTTGCTGGAAGAACAAGATTCCGCCTTAACGGGTTATTACCGCGGGGTAAAAGAAGTGCTGCAAGCCCGTGCCGGTTTGCCCGGTATCGTTGGGACAGTTGCTGATTTAATTCAAGTCGAAAACCGCTATATCCAGGCTGTTGAGACTGCTCTGGGTGGCGGTTTGCAATATATGGTAGCAGATTCTGAAAAAGCGGTGCAGGATGCGATCAGGTTTTTAAAGGAACGGAACCGGGGCTGGGCTACTTTTTTACCGCTTGATATTCTGCATCAAACTGCAGATCCTCTCGAACGCCATCCTGGTTGGCGCAACTTAAACGGGGTCATTGGTAAGGCCTCTGAGTTGGTAACAACTGATCAGACTTACCGCAAAGCAATTGATTACCTGCTGGCGCCGGTCATGGTGTGCAGCTCGCTGGACGATGCTTTAAAGGCCGCCCGCTTTGTAAAGCACAGCTGTCGAATTGTCACTCTCGAAGGAGAAATGATCAACCCAGGCGGGGTGATCCGGGGCGGCAGCCTACCAAGCCGTAATGCCGGCATGCCGCTAGGCAGACGCAGAGAGATTGAAGAGTTAACAGAAAAAAAGAATGCTTACCTTAAGCAGCTGGCAGAAGCTGAAAACGATTTGAATGGTTTTAACCGGAGCTTGACTGCACAGCAAAAGCTGGTTGCCGCCAAAGCAGATGAGATCCAGAGGATAACAGATGAGCAGCGTATTTTGCTGAGAGATCTGGAAAAGCTGCAGCTTGAAGAGAGCAGCCTGCAGCAAAGAGTTGATGCAAATAGTACAATGCTTAAATCGATTGTAGAGGAAGAGACCGAAATTGCCTCAAAGCAGAAGGATTTAGATGCCGAAATAGAAACCTGTCTGACAGAAACTAAAACCAAAGCAAATAATCTGTCAGCGATCAAAGAAGATTATCGACAGTATTTGGTTCGCAAAGAAGAGTTTGAAAAACGGGTAACTGATCTGCTGGTCCGGATCAGCTCCTGTCGGGAACAGCATGAGGCTCTGGCTGCAAAGATCACTGATATAAATATTAACAGGACTAAACCGGCAGCGGAGAAGTCAGAGATCGAGGCCGAATATGAAAAACACCAGCGAGAGCTTGCTGAGAATGAAGCGAATAAAAAGAAAATCGACATTGAAATAGAAGCGCTAAATGATAAAAAGGCAGCTTCGATGATTGAACTTGATCGCAAAAACAACCTGGTCAGCAAAATTGAAGCCGAGTTAATAGAGTTCGAAGAAGAAGGTCGCTTAAGGCAGGGCAGAATAAACAGGCAGGAGAAACGGGAAAGACAGCTGTCACTGGAACAGGCCAGGTTGGAGACGGAGGTCAGTTACCAGGAGCTGCATTTCAAGGAGCTTTTCCAGACGCTGGAACTATTCGACATTGAAACCGATTTCGATCCGGAAAGCTGCAGACAGATCGTCGATAACTTGCGAGAAGATGCTGAAGCCTTAGGTGAAGTTAACTTAGGAGCCATTGAAGAACTGGCCCGTCTTCAGGATCGGATCAACTTCTTAACTGAGCAGAAAGATGATCTGCATAAAGGCGAGAATTCATTAAAAAAAGTATTGGCGGAGATCGATCAGCGTATGGAATTTTACTTTAAAGAAGCTTTTGATCAGATCAACGAAAATTTCAAGCAGACCTATAGCGAGCTCTTTGAAGGAGGGCAGGTTTTCTTAAAACTGACCGATCAGGAGGATGTCCTGGAGGCTGGAATCGAAATCAGCGCTCAGCCTCCCGGCAAGAGACTGCAGAATATAACCCTTCTCTCGGCCGGTGAAAAAGTGCTTACCGCCATTGCCCTTGTTTTTGCTATCCTGCGCTATAAACCGGCTCCCTTTTACCTGCTCGATGAGGTAGAATCAACGCTTGATGATGCCAACCTGGCCCGTTTCACCAAGTTTTTAAAGCAAAATGCCAGGCAGGCACAGTTCATTATGATTACCCACCGGCGCAGAACAATGGAGGAAGCAGGCGTTCTCTACGGGGTAACAATGCCTGAGCCGGGAGTGTCAAAACTGGTGTCGCTTAAGCTGGAAGAATGCCTTGTTGGCGGGGAGAACATTTATAAATGACCAAAATAGAAAGATTTAAAAACAGCCTGGCTCGTAGCAGGGGTGGTTTTCTGGATCGCCTCAAGGATCTGATCCGGGGTGGCGACCTTGATGTTGATTTTTATGAGCAGCTGGAAGAGATCCTGATCTCCGGTGATGTGGGGGTGGAAACCACTCTCAAGCTGGTTGAAGAACTAAAAGACGAAGCTGTCAGGCAGAAGGTAACTGACCGGGAAACGTTCCGATCACTAATGGAACAAAAAATCAGCACCCTTCTTGCTGCCCCTGCCGTGCCGATTAAATTCACTGAGCCGCCGCTGCTCATCCTGCTGGTCGGCGTAAACGGTTCGGGAAAAACCACTACAGCAGCGAAACTGGCCGCCTTCTATAAAGATCTGGGTAAGAAAGTGATGCTGGTAGCCGGAGATACATTTCGGGCTGCCGCCATAGAGCAGCTGGAGATCTGGTCAGAACGGGCAGGTGTTGAGCTGATCCGCCAGCATTCAGGCTCCGATCCTTCAGCGCTGTTTTTTGATGCCATCAATGCGGCTAAAGCGCGCGGTACCGATGTGGTAATCGGCGATACTGCCGGGCGATTGCACAATAAATATAACCTGATGGAAGAGCTGAACAAGATTTACCGTGTAATCGGCCGTAATTTGCCCGGAGCGCCGCACCAGGTGATCCTTGTTGTCGATGCTACGACCGGACAGAATGCTGTGGCCCAGGCGAAAAGCTTCAACGAAGCTTTGCCGCTAAGCGGGCTGATCCTCACTAAGTTGGATGGTACGGCCCGTGGCGGAATAGTTTTGGCGATCAGGGACCTCCTTGACCTGCCTGTTTTATATATTGGGACCGGGGAGCAGATTGAAGATTTTGCCCCCTTTGATGCCGATGCTTTCACCGCCGCCTTGCTTGATTAGCAGTGGTAGAGCATAACAGAGGCCGGCTTAATATAAGCCGGCCTGAAATATTGTTGAATGATTCAGAAGCTGGTCCGTCAATAAGTTTGCCTGGTTACTTCTTAACTACGTAGGTTTTAGCCAGGCGGTCTCCAAG
>CAYGHB010000081.1:0-7423 GCA_964349375.1 uncultured Syntrophomonadaceae bacterium
CAAGGTGCCAGAAATCAAAGAGCGGCGGCACCAGGGTCGAAGCCACATCGCCATAACCCATCAGGGCTACATCAATCAGCTCCTGGCGGTCGATGGCGTACTCAATCGCCACCCTCACATTCTTATCCAGCAGGTGAGGATTGCCAAGCGAATCAGGATCGTCCCAGACATTGAAGGCCAGTTCTGTGAAGGAAGGCGAGTCGGCATCAAGAGTCATGATATTAGGATCGCCAACCTCCTGCAGGGCCTTAAACTGGGCGCCCGGCACATCGGAGATAATATCAAGTTTGCCCTGTTTCAAAGCCTCAACCATCAGGTCGGTATTGGCGTAAATGATAAAGATTACCTCGTCTAAGGCCGGGCGGCCTTTGAAATAATCCTCGTTAACAACCAACCTGGTGTATTCGCCTTTGCGATGATCAACTACTTTGAACGGCCCGGTTCCAACGGGATTATCATTGGCAAATTCGCCCTCGGCATCCTCAGGATCGATCTCCGACCAGATGTGCGCCGGTAAAATGGGCACCAAAATCTGAGGCATCCAGGCGATAGGCTCATCGGTTTTGACGGTAACGGTATACTGATCAAGAACCTCTATTTCTTCCATAGAGGCAACATAGTCGTAAAAATAGCCAAGCTCATTGTCACGGATATATTCAAATGTAAACTTAACGTCTTCAGCAGTAAAAGGCTCCCCGTCGGTCCAAGTTACCCCTTCCTGCAGGTAAAAGGTCCAGATTGTTCCCGATTCATCTACTTCCCACTCCCGGGCCAACTCAGGTATAACATTCATATCTTCGTCCCAGCTGATCAGGAAGTTGTAGGTCAGATACATTACTTCATAAGCCTGGACCGACCAGATCACCATCGGATTAAGACTTTCAATTTCACGCATATAGCCGCTTCTAAAAACATATTGAGACTCCTGGGTCCCGCCACCGCAGCCGCTAAGGGCCAGACTACAGAACATCAGAACAACCAAGAGCAAGGGGAGCCACTTTAATCTTTTAATCATTACCAAACAGACCTCCTCATGTTTATAAGATCAAACTGCCTGAGTTAAAAGAATATGGGTCATCGCCTCCTCTTTTCGACCTTAAAAGCTTCTATCGGATTTGGCTTCTTCCAGAATCGCTTCAATTTCGCGGCTCACCGCTTCGCCGACCAACACACCGGGATGCTCAGCCAGCAACTGATCGATTTTATCTCTGGCCTGCTCCCTGATCGTAACCGAACCGGTAGCGCGCCATTCTTCATAAGGCGCTTCGTTGCCCAGCGTACCTGCAAAGATTTCCCCTTTACGCATATAGTTTCTGGTATGTTCCTGGGCCAGAAAATGACCGCCCCTCATCACCGCGCCAACTACTTCGGCGCCAATGGCCTCCTCGTTTACTGCAATGCCTTTTTGCCGATGCATGATCATGGCATAAATCTGATCGTCGATCACCAGCTGCTCAGCGCTGGCCAGCAGACCGGCATTTAGGGCACCTATCCCGGAGACCATTGTTGCTCCGGCCAGGACCGGGTAAAGGCCACCAATGGCCCTTTCGAAACCTGATTGCAAATCCGGTTGGGCCGAGCCGGTGTCCAGACCGTAGACTCCGGAAGGCAATCCATAATAACGGGCCAGTTGGGCGGTGCAGGCCCCTGAAAAACCGATATCAGGATCTCTGCCGCTGACACAGCCGGTGCGCATATTCGCCCCCGCCAACCTGCAGGTATAAACGAGAGGGGTATTGCTGTTGACGAGACGGGCCAAAACCAGAAAGGCCAGCTGCTCGGCGTTTTGCTGCACCAGGCCGCCTGCCAGGGTAACCGGGGCGGTTAGACCGCGGGTCGGGCAGGGCAACATGGTAATCGGTAAACCTGAGCGGGCGCTTTCAATTATAGCCTCCGTAATATCAGCCGGGAAGCTCAACGGGCTGAGGGGAGATATGGATAAAGTACCCATCGGTTTTTCAACCAGTTTTTCAACACTGCCCCTGACTGCCGCAGCGATGCGAATCAGGTAACTGATCTCCCACCGATCCGAGGCGGTGCCGATATCAACCGGTTTGGCAGTATTTTGTAAGGTATAAGCCGTCATCGCCAGGGAAGCGATCTCTTCCGGCAGGTCGGTTGGTCTCAAACTTGGCACTACCATATCCGGATGGGTCAGGGAATCGCTGATCCTGACAAAATCAATTAAATCCTGGAGCAAAGCTTCACGGATCCGGTTATCAGCGGGATCAAGTAAGACAGAGACTGAGCCAAAATTATGGGTATAAGATCGGGGAGCTTCGGTTAGCGGCAGCACAATGCTTTCGTCAACCCCGTAAAGGGTCACCGTTGCCTTATGAGCCAGGCAATCCTCAACCAGCTGAGGCGGAAATAAAAGCCGCCTGTCATCTTCAAGACAGCCGGCGGTTAGTAAAATTTCCCTGGCTTCATTGCCCTCAACAAGTGCCCCCGTTTCCTGCAATATTTTAATGGTTGTATCGTGGATCAAGTTAAGATCTTTTGCCGACAAAGGTTCAAATCGCAATTGTTTCTGCTCCTTTCGCTTAAGCCAGATTAAGCAGCGCCTTAATTTTCTTCACTCCCGCTATGGCATCCGCTGCGTAAGCATCGGCACCGATTTTAAGCGCCCATTCTTCGGAAAGCGGCGCTCCGCCGACAATTACTTTTACCTTCTCACGCAATCCGTGCTCGACCAAAAGATCAATGATCTTCTTTTGTTCCTGGATTGTCGTTGTCATCAGGGCAGATATACCGAGGACTAATGCCCCGTTATCTTCTACGGAGCGAACAAATTTTTCAGAAGGAACATCCACGCCAAGATCGATAATCTCCATCCCCGCTGCTTTCAGCATCATAATAACAATATCCTTGCCAATTGAATGCAGATCGCCTTTCACCGTACCGATCACCACTTTTACCACCTGCTCAGCGGCATCCCGCTCTTGTTCCAGCTGCGGTGCAAGCATCTCCAGAACAGCGCTCATCGCTTCGGCTGCCAACATCATATCCGGCAGATAGTATTCACCAGACTCAAACTTCTCACCGACTTCATCCAACCCGACAGTCAAACCGCCGCTGATCAGCTCCAAAGGTTTAAGTCCTGATTGAAGACCCTTTTCAGCCCAATCAAGGGCTGAATCTTTACTGCCGTTTAGAATTGCTGCAGCAAGGTTTTGCATTATTTCTTTCAATATATAACCCTCCGCAATCAGATAAAATGATTAAACGAGATATGTGATTTTTAAATGGGATAAAGCCTAATTAACAGGAGCCCTGCCTTTAATTTATGGTAGATTAAATAACCACTTAAAATACAGAGCCAGACAGTTGCAGCCAAAAAGCTGACATTAATAACCATTAATAACATTATTTTATTTAAATTATTATATCATATTTTAAGCCCCTCTGAAACTGCCCAAAATATAGATTTTGCAGAAGTAAACATATTGTTATTGCTAAAAGGGAACCATATGAGAGTACAGTAAATCTCAATTACAGGCAATGTGGTATACTTACGTTACCAAGCTTTTTTAAAAAAAGTACCGCAGGAGGTATGAATGATGAATGTATTAATCAAAACTCTGCTGCTGGTTACTGCTACATTACTTTGCTTTACAATTTCCGGCTGCGCCACCACCGCCATCCCTGAGGAACCGGCATTAGAAGAACTGGAAGAACCCGAACTTCCCGAGGAAGAACCGGCCGACGAGGAAGAAGAGCCTGAGGAAGAAACACCTAAACCCAGCAAACAAAGCACTACATCGGGCAGCGGATTTCAACATACCGTAAAAATGGAAATTGACGGGGTAGTGGAAACTGACAAAGATGAGGGCTGGTGGAATATTGACTGATAATCAGACTCAATCATCGCCTGTTTAATCCATACTGCCCATCCGGTAACCCTCGAGATCGAGGGTTACATACTTAAAACCTATACTTTTTAAGCGGCTTATTATCACAACCCTCTGCTCCAGTAACCTCGCCAGCAAAGCGGGGTCGGATTCAATTCTTAACAGATCACCGTGTATCCGCACTCTTAAATCACCTTCGACCTGAAGTTCTCGAAGCATCGCTTCAGCCGCTGCCACTTTTTTTAAAGCCTGCTCCGTTATCTTTGTGCCAACAGGAAAGCGGGTAGCCAGGCAGGGAGAAGCAGGCCTGTTCCAGATCGGCAAAGAGGCCTCTTTTGCCAGTTGCCTGATTTCTGCTTTACCCAAAGCGGCCTCCTGCAATGGGCTTCTAACTCCAAGTTCTTTCAGCGCACGCAACCCCGGTCTGTGCCCGGTCGCATCATCTGCGTTAGTTCCGTCCACCAGGGCAGTAAAACCAGCTTTGGCCGCTGCTTCGATCAACTTTATAAATATCGCTTTTTTACAGTAATAACAGCGATCAGCGCAATTAACCGCCACCTCTGCCACCGCAAGGAGATCTAAGGATAGCACCAGGTGATCAGCGCCGAGCTGCCCGGCAATTAAAGACGCTTCGGTTGTTTCCGCTTCAGGATGCAGAGATGAGCTTACCGTTACCGCTAATACATTTTCGGGGCCTAAAACCCTGATCGCTTCAAAGAGCAGGTAGCTGCTGTCCACCCCACCGGAAAAAGCCAGGGCAAGTCGCCCGCAGGATTTAATAATCTCCTCCAACCGTTTTCGTTTTGCCTTTAAGGCAGTTTCAGCGATCACCATTTAATTACTCCTTCGTCCTTTTGGAATTATAGCACATATAGCTGATTCTTAAGCCTTAATCCCGGAGGCCATTTGTTTGCAACCCTTGAAGTAACTTGCTTTTTATCGGATATATTGCTATATTTTTACTATATTTACTTCAAATACAGATTGAGACAGGCGGGAAACCAGAGTGAGGAATATTCACAAATCTAAGGAACTAAGCAAGTATCTACTGACCTTATCAGTTTTAGCTGCCCTTCTAATGTCACTTACTCTGCCCGCTGCTGCCGGTAATCAGCCCAGCTACCCCGACCCTGCTTTGGAAAGCCCGGCCTTTGACTACTCTCCCCGCTTGGTGCTGCAAATTATCGACGGCAAACTGCATAAGTGGGTGGAATATGAAAGTAACCGAAACAGCAGGCAGCTTTTTGTGCAGCTTCTTGAACCGGAACAAAAAACACTCAGCACTCTGGAAATAAAGAACCTCTTTGAAGCATCGCGTAAATGGGAAGAGCAACAGCGCCTGCACCTGACCGGCCTGACTGCAAACCAGATTACCTTAAACAACCTGGTTGATAATCGCTCTGCCCTCGATCAAAGCCTGAGCATAACCTACCCTTACAATACAATCGGCATGCTGACTGTTGAATACAAAACACAGTTTATTCGCGGCACCGGATTCATGATCAGCCCCTACACGGTATTAACCAATGCCCACAACCTCTACACCACGGCGCTCGGCGGCTGGCACAAAGGCGCGCGTTTCTCCCCCGGCCAGTATGAAACAATCTGGCCGGAAAGCCGGCAGCCATTCTCCACCCGGGAGCCGGCCAAAGCTGAAGTAAACCAAACTTTTTTGCGCTACGAAAGTACTAACGACCGGGAAAACCTGATCCGCCACGACTACGGGGCGCTGTTTTTTAACCAGCCATTTGAAGGCATCACAACTTTTATGCCGCTGCAGTTCAACCATCTGCCGACCTCGGTATCGGTGGTAGGCTATCCCGGCTTTGTGCGGGGGTCACCCAGCCAGGGACAATGGCTGGCTCAGGGCACCGTGATATCCCAGAATGAAAACTGCCTCTTTTATGACGCCCTCACCAGCGGCGGCAGCAGCGGGAGTCCGGTTTTTACCTACAGTTCCTCATCCGGCACCTACCGGGTGGTGGCCATTCACTCATTTGCCTATGAAAACAAGCTGGTTAGCGGCGGACCACACTTAAACAGTCTAAACTCAGCGCAAATTGAGGGCTGGCTGCGCTGGACACCTGACGGATCCGGCACCAGCACTATGGCGCCTGCCAGATTAACCCTTGATAAGAACAGCCTCACCCTTGATGTTGGAGCGATCGAAATGCTGCTGGTCAGCATTATCCCGGCAGAACTTTCAACAACGCCTTTAACCTGGTCCAGTAGCGACAGCACGGTTGCCATCGTAAATTCCGGTGGACTGGTTACGGCAAACCGCAGCGGGCAGGCAACAATCACGGTCAAAACATCCAACGGTGCAGCCTCAGCCACCTGCCTGGTAACGGTGCGAAGCACAACCGGAGCAGATAGCCCGGTAAACTCCACCATAAAAGGGGATCTAAACGGCGACCGGCTGGTTAATATTCAGGATGTAACCCTGGCTCAGCGGCATGTGTTGGGGTTACAGCTGCTGCCTGCCAACCTGGTCGACCAGGCTGATGTGAACAGGGACGGGCTGGTTGATGTTAGAGATGTTAATCTGATCATGCGCTACGCACTTGGCCTGATCAGCAGTTTTTAAAGCTTTGCAATAACTGCATCAGCCATCTCGGAGGTGCTGCTGCTGCCTCCCAGATCAGGCGTGGTATAGCGGCCTGCTTTTAGTACTGCAGCCAGCGCTTCTTCTATCCTATCCGCCGCCTCAACTTCACCGACCTGCCTCAGCATCAGCACAGCAGAGAGAATCATTGCCGTTGGATTAGCTATCTTTTTCCCTGCCAGGTCCGGGGCGCTGCCATGAACCGGTTCAAAGATGGAAACTTGATCACCAATGTTGGCTGCAGGAGCCAAACCAAGGCCCCCGATCAGGCCGGCACAGAGATCTGATAAAATATCGCCGTAAAGGTTGGGCGCAACGATCACGTCAAACTGATAGGGATTCATCACCAGTTGCATGGCTGCGTTATCAACAATCAAGTCGTTAAAGGTAATAGTGGGATAACCGCCGGCAATACCCCGCACCGCTTCAAGAAAGAGGCCGTCACTGAGCTTCATGATATTTGCTTTGTGAATAGCCGTCACTTTTTTTCTGCCCTGCTGCACAGCGTAGTCAAAAGCAAATCCGGCTATTTTTTCCGATGCTTTGCGGGTAATGACTTTGATGCTCTCCGCCTGATCTGCTCCAACCTGACGCTCGATTCCGGCGTAAAGGTCTTCCGTGTTCTCCCGCACCACCACCAGATTGAGATCCTGGTATAGTGATTTAACGCCGCTAAAACTTATTACCGGACGCAGGTTGGCAAAAAGGCCAAATTCCTGGCGCAAAGCAACATTAATACTGCGAAAACCTTTTCCCACCTGGGTGGTAAGCGGCCCTTTCAGAGCCAGTTTATTGCGCCTGATTGAAACGATGGTCTTCTCCGGCAAAGGATCTCCCTCAGTTTTTAAGGCTTCCTGCCCGGCGATAGCCTCCTCCCAGGCAATTTTAAGACCCGTTTTTTCAATTATTTTAAGCGTAGCTTCGGTAATCTCGGGGCCGATTCCGTCGCCCCGGATCAGTGTAACTG
>CAYGHB010000082.1:0-7407 GCA_964349375.1 uncultured Syntrophomonadaceae bacterium
GCATGCTGGTCGATCAGAAGAAGATTTTCGCCGCGCTGAACAATAATGTAACTGTTCAGGTACTGACCGATTAAAGTGTAGTAAGCAGTTCCAGACTCAAAGGATGTTCCGAAAGTCGAGACGTTGTCTTCTGTAGAGGTTTTAGATTGAAGCGGTATTTCTCCCTGCCCTTGGTACTGCTCTGGTTGCGGCGGGAAGGACTCCCTGACCTGCGGCTCACTTTCAGTGCCTGGGCTGGTATAGGGATTTCTTTCTTTTGAGTCGAAACTGTATTGTCTGTAGCTGTCCGATCTTTTAGCAAATGGCTCTTTTACATAGCTTACCGGCCATTGAGGCGAAATAGTCATGCGTTGCAGAGACAGCTTTACAGTTCTGAAAACAGCCCGTTTTGCTGCTTCTGCATCAAGGAAGCGTATTTCCGTTTTAGCCGGGTGGACATTAACATCGATCAATTCCGGGTTAACCTTAAGTTTCAGCACAGCGAGTGGAAACCGCTTCAGGGGCAGCTGATCGCCGTACGCACGGATTAACGCTGAGGCGAGCTGAGGATTGTTGACGATCCGTCCGTTTACGATAATGGTAATCCACTTTCTTGACGAACGGTTATAATGGGGCGCTGATACACAGCCCTCGACCCTAATGCCCACTTCTCCCGAACTATCTTTAAGTTCAAGCATTGCTGACGCAGTATCTGGACCGTACAATGCGCCAATAACGTGCAGTAAATTTCCATCGCCGGTTGTTTTCAGCAGGCTGCGACCACTGCTTTGCAAGAAGAAAGATCTGTCCGGATGGGCCAGCGCCATAGCGGTTATCAACGTGCTGACCCGTGATGCTTCAACCGAAGAGGCTCTTAAAAACTTTTTGCGGCCCGGAGTATTGTAGAAGAGCTCCTTAACTATTACTGTCGTCCCATAAGGGGCGCCGGTTTCACCGAACTCATTCACCTCTCCCCCTTCCAGGATAATTTTCCTGGCGCCGACCTCATTTTCAGGTCTGGTGATCATCTCCAGCTTCGAAACGGCCGCGATGCTGGGCAGAGCCTCGCCCCTGAAACCGAGGCTGAGCAGATGATCAAGGTCGTCAATGGCCGCCAGTTTGCTGGTTGCAAAACGTTTAAAAGCCAATTTGACTTCATCCGGCCTGATCCCCTCTCCATCGTCTGAAACAGTAATTTTTTCCCTGCCTCCACCCTCGATCGCGATATTGACCCTGGAAGCTCCGGCGTCAAGAGCGTTCTCAACCAACTCTTTGATCACCGAGGCCGGGTTTTCGATAACTTCGCCGGCGGCAATTTTTTCGGCTGTATCCTTACTGAGCAATTTAATGGCCATATGATATCAATACTCTCCAGATAGCTATTCTTCAAGATCGAGAAGCTCTTTTTGTGCTTCGTAGAGCGCTTTCATTGTCTCCAAAGGAGTCATGCGGTTAAGATCGTAATCTTTTATTTTATTAATAATCTCTAAAGCTGCACTCTGATCATTATCAGAACGGCTGGATATAATCGGCAGCAGGCTCAGCTGTTGTTCAGCGGCATTGGAAGAGGCCAGTTCCAATTCAGCCAGGACAGCTTCAGCCCTGACTAAAACCTCGACCGGTAAACCGGCAAGACGGGCCACATTGATGCCGTAGCTTTTATCCGCCTTCCCAGGCAGCACCTGGCGCAGAAAGATTACCTCCTTACCCTTCTCTTTCACCGCCATGTTAAAATTTTTCACTCCAGTTAGTTCGCCTTCAAGCCTGGTCAGCTCGTGGTAATGGGTAGAAAAGAAAGTGATCGCTTTTATATTGCCGCTGATATATTCCAATACAGCACGGGCGATGCTCATCCCGTCATAAGTGCTGGTGCCCCTTCCGATTTCATCTAAAACGATCAGACTGTCTCCGCTTGCCTCTTTTAAAATAGTCGCCGTTTCGATCATTTCGACCATAAAAGTGCTGTGTCCCCTGCTTAAATCATCGCTGGCGCCCACACGGGCAAAAACACGGTCGAAAAGTGGCAAATGGGCTGCCGCCGCCGGTACAAAACTGCCGATTTGCCCCAGAATGGCTGCAATGGCAGCGCTGCGGATATAGGTACTTTTCCCGGCCATATTCGGTCCTGTAATCAGCAGGATAAAGTTAGCCTGGTCTGCAGTTACATCATTTGGCACAAACTGCTCAATTGCCAGCTGTTCAACCACCGGGTGACGACACTCTTTCATTAATAATTTTCGGTCGGCATTTAGCTGCGGTCGGCAGAAATTATAAAGTTCTGCGGCTTCTGCCAGGCCCTGCCTGAAATCAAGCTCGGCCAAAACCTCGGCAGTTTCAAGCAGCTGCGGCATCCAGCTGCCTACACTTTCGATTAACTCTTCAAACAAGCTTTGCTCCAGCGCTGTAAGCTTATCGCGGGCACCTGTCAGCTGCGCTTCGATACTGTGCAGTTCTGTTGTTGTGTAGCGCTCGGCCCCTACAAGAGTCTGCTTACGGTGATATTCCGGCGGAACAAGCTCCAGGTTCGTCTTTGTTACCTCAATGTAATAGCCGAAGTTGCGGTTATAGCTGACCCGCAGCGATTTAATGCCGGTCCGGCTGCGCTCCTCTTTTTCAAAATCCAACAACATTTTTCCGCCATCACGGGCGATTTGCTTCAACCGGTCCAGTTCGGCATTATAACCCTCCCGGAATATACCGCCCTCCTTTAGTGATAAGGGCGGATCCTCACTAAGGGCGCTATCAATCAAGTTGAGCAGTTCATTGAATTCAGGCAGTCTCCTGCCCAGATCAGGCATTTCTTGCGCTTCCATTACCTGCAGTGTTTTTTTGAGCGGATCGCAGTGGCTTAAGGTTTTCTTTAGGGCTGCCAAATCGCGGGGGTTTACTTTCTGGTAAGCCAGCCGTCCGCAGAAACGTTCAAGATCGAAAATCCTGTTCAAACTAAGCCTGACTTCTCGTCTGGCAAGTGGCTTTTTGAGCAGCTCCTCTACGCTGTCATGCCTGGCGTTGATCTGCCTCAGGTCAAGCATTGGCTGTTCAAGCCTGCGTTTCAACAATCGGCGTCCCATCCCGGTCAGGCAGTGATCAATTATACCGAGCAGACTTCCCTTTTTTCCGCCGCTGCTGATAGCTTCGGTCAGCTCTAAATTCTTGCTGGTAATACTATCGATCAGCATATATTTTTTACTGAAGTAAAGCTTTGGTAAGCGAAAATGCTTGCTTTTGGCAGGCAGCTGCTTTAAATCCTGGAGGTAAATCAAGGCGGTAGCTGCCGCGATAGTTGCCTGCGGGTACTGTTCTGTCTGCAGGTGATTTGAAACCTGAGCTTTGAAGCTATCGTTTAAAACCTGTTCTGCTTCATTAACATCAGGTATTAAATTAAGCTTTGAAACCAAATTATTTCTGCCGGCGGCCAGCTCTCTAATGCAATAATCTTCCAGTTCCCGGTTCGGGCAGATTATTTCGGAAGGCTGCAGACGCTTCAGTTCATCGGCAATTTCCGGCCAGGCATTAGGGCCGCTTTGCTCCGTAACCTGAAACTCGCCGGTTGACACGTCCACTGCAGCTAAACCGTAGCTGTCTCTACCATCGTGAACAATAACAGCTAGGTAGTTATTTTTCCCTTCATCAAGCATCTCCGACTCGGAGATAGTTCCCGGTGTTAAAATTTTTGTCACTGCCCGGCGGACCAACCCCTTGGCCTGGGTGGCGCTTTCAATCTGATCACAGATCACCACTTTAAAACCTTTGCCGAGTAGTTTGTTCAAGTATGCCTCTACCGCATGGATCGGGACGCCAGCCAACGGAATCGGGTTTTCACTGCCTCCATCTCTGGAGGTCAGAACAATGTCCATTTCCCGTGCCGCTACTTCAGCGTCTTCAAAAAACAGCTCGTAAAAATCGCCGACCTGAAACATCAGCAGCTTGTCGGGATGCTGTTCCTTGATTTTTTTATATTGCTCCATCATCGGGCTGCTGCGGCTCACTAATTCACCTCGACAGTTTCACCCTGCAGGTTCCAGGTTTTAGCTTCTGTAATCCTGACCGGTATTATAGTGCCGGTCAGATCCTGGGCAGCGGTAAAATGGACCAGCTTATTTGTCCTTGTTCTGCCGGTCTGGAATGCTGAATCACTTTTGCTGGGGCCGTCAACTAAAAGATCAACCACCTGGTTTAACAGGTTGCTGTTAACCTCCTTGCTGATCCGGTGCTGAATTTCATTTAACCGCTTTAATCTTTCATCTTTCTCAGCAGCGCTCAGCTTATCCGGAAGCAGTGAAGCAGCTGTGTTTTTTCGCGGGGAGTATAAAAAAGAAAATGCATTGTCAAAACGTGCTTCCTCCACCAGCGACAGGGTATCAAGAAAATCGTCTTCTTCTTCGCCTGGAAAACCGACAATCAGATCTGATGTAATCGCGACACCGGGAATCTCAGCTCTGATTTTCCTCAGCAGCTCCAGGTATTGCTTACGGGTATAACTGCGGTTCATTTTTTCCAGGACCCTGTCACTTCCCGACTGTACGGGAAGGTGAAAATGCTCGCAAATATTCTCTCCTCTTTTTACTGCCGCGATCAGTCGGTCGGATAGATCTTTGGGGTGTGAAGTCATAAACCGGATCCGTTTTAATCCCCTGACATCATTCAAAGCGAGTAGTAAATCGGGGAAATCAATATTTTCTTTTAGATCAAGACCGTAAGAATTAACATTTTGCCCGAGCAGCGTTACTTCAATATAGCCCTGGGCGGCCAACTCTTTAGCTTCGCTGACGATATCTTTCAGTGAACGGCTTCTTTCGCGACCGCGCACGTAGGGTACTATGCAGTATGAGCAGTAGTTATTGCAACCGTAAATAACCGGCAGCCAGGCTTTGAAAGCACTGCTGTGGGTGACGGGCAATCCTTCGCGAACAGCGTAATCCTCTTCAATATCGACAATTCTGCCTTTATGCTCCGCAACCATGGCGACGAGTGAAGGAAAACGCGGCAGGGCATGAGTACCTAAAATCAGATCCACATAATGAAAGCGATCTCTGATGTAAGCCGCCAGTTCTTCCTGCTGTGTCATGCAGCCGGTTACAGCGATGATCAGATCCTGTTTTTCTTTTTTTAGATCGGAATATTTTCCAAGTAAGGAAGCAACCTTATCTTCCGGTTTCTGACGGACAGCACAGGTGTTGATGACAATCAGGTCCGCTTCTTCAGGTGTTTCGGCGCGGCTGTAACCCATAGTTTCAACCATCGCTGCGATTACTTCTGAATCGTGCTCGTTCATCTGGCAGCCGAAGGTTATTATAGCCGCTCGTTTACCGTTACCAATTTTAGTTTCTAAGGTTGATTTTGCGTGGTTAATGTTATCGAACAAGGTCTGCTCCTGCCCGGCTGATCCGGTCAGCTTAGGGTTTTATCCTCACCGGTTTTGTCTTGAAGGGAAATGTAACCAGAGCTTTTAAAGCTGCGTAAATACCCCAACCGCCTAATAAACCGGCTAGAGCGTAGAAAAGGCCTTCAATCGTAGTCGGCACTCCGGGTACAAAATTATTCCAGGTTCCGGC
The DNA here is from genome assembly GCA_964349375.1 of uncultured Syntrophomonadaceae bacterium. Taxonomy (GTDB): domain Bacteria; phylum Bacillota; class Dethiobacteria; order DTU022; family DTU022; genus UBA993. Next base: position 5,535 of record CAYGHB010000082.1, read on the forward strand.
GGCTATCTCCCAATCGACTTCTCTTAAAAAAACTATCCAGCGATTATAGATATTTGTATCGGCGAGAGCTAAGAATGATTGTTCCAGCGCCTGATAGCGGCTAACCAAATCTTCAATAACCCGCCCCGAAGAGATAAAGACTTCGCTTGTCGCATCCAAATGTTCCTGTATATAATCTTCAAGAGAGAGTCCGGCATCGGCAGCAGCTTTTTGATACTGCTCGAATATTCTTCTGGCTTCCGCTAAGTGGCCGCCTAACCGCTGCATATATTGGCTGAAAAACTGTGGAAACTGAGATAGGCCGACAGCCCCAAGGACAGCAAAAATTCGGTCACATATACCATCGAAAAATTTAAAGGTTTTCTGCATCCCTAACTGCTCACCTGCTCTCTTCCTTTACAACTTCCTTCTCCTCTTTTTGAACCTGGATAGCGAAATCGGGACAGAGGTATTCGCAGAGCTTGCAGCCCGTACAAGCTTCTGCGTCAATAAACTCCGGGCTGCCGTTTTCGCTTGGCTGAAGATTATCTTTCGGGCAAAAAGCAAAACAGATGCCGCAATCCTTGCAGCGCTCGTTATATACTTTTAAACTGAACCTGGCTTTAACCATCTTCAATAGATCCTTTCTGCGTTCAGATACTGTGATCTTTATTAAATAAGAAAAAATATAGCAATATTTACCATATTAACCGTAACTACATTAAAGCTGCTGTACTTTCATTATATCTTAAAATTGTCCTTTTCTATAATTACTTTTGTGCGCATTCGAACAATCTTCATTATTTTGCTTATTCTTATTCTTCCACAAGCGGGCCAGGTAAAGTATTAAAACAATAATTACGAAGGCCGGGATTAAAAGCAACCAGGGTGAAAAGCCGGCCATCACTTTTAGCAACCGCAACATCAATCCCATGGTGTGCGTTAAAACAATGCTGCTGCCGATGGCGATCAGGCTAAACAGCATTCCCCCGAGAAAGGTATAAACGACGAAAAGGTAAAAGTTCATGTGCATGGCTCCTGCCGGAAAAGATATAAAAGTGCGAGAAAAACCCCACAGCTGGGCCATGAAAATTGAATAATTACCATAACGTTCAATGAGCCGTTTCAGTTTTGATTTACCGTGGACGGCAGTGACCTCTAAAGAATCATTTTGATCATTAAAATAACTGAACCGCACTTTACGGCCAACAATGCTGCCGACCATTCCCATTAAGTAACTGAACATACTGCCCAGGGTAATGCCGATCGTCGAAGCCCAAAAGATCGCCCAAAACGAAACAGTTCCACGCAGAATCATGGTACCGGCGGTTAAAAGCACGATGGCGGAAGCAAATGGCACCCCGGCGCTTTCAGCGAACATGGTTGCCGCTATGCCGAGAGCGCCGTACTTGGCGACAAGCATCTCAAAAACTTCGTAGATAGTTTCAAAGGGTTCGATATTTTCCATTTTCAAATCAGTCCTTAGCTCTAAGAAGGGCATAAATCCCCCATAGTCCAGAATCCTCACCCAGTACAGCCTGCACCATCTGTATTTCACTGATCTGGGCGGCCGGGCGAATGGCGTTGTGGCGCACTACTTGATCCAACTGAGCTATGATGTTTGGATGAGCATTAATAATACCACCGCCAATTACCAGGCAGGTGGGGTTTAAAATATTAACTAAGTTGGCCAGGCCGATCCCCAAAGAGTGAATGGCTTGCTGAACGATCAGTTCAGCCGGTTGATTTCCAGCTGCCGCTTCAGCAAACACTATTGCGGTAGTTAGTTTCTCTACGTTTAGATCAGTCGGCTCCCACAAAGCGGTAGCGCTTTTATCGATCCCACTCCCGGAAGCCCAGGCTTCAAGACAGTTTTCACCACCGCAGTTACAGC
>CAYGHB010000083.1:0-4864 GCA_964349375.1 uncultured Syntrophomonadaceae bacterium
CAATAAAGGGCATCATCATCGGCCCCTCATAAAGCTGGTAAAAGCCGAAGCTCTGGGCGTAAACCAGAATACCAACCGCACCTAAAATTGTCGACACAATTGTGCCGATAATTCGATGCTTATCAACGTCGATTCCGGCTGCTTCGGCAAAGCGTGGGTTATCGCCGGCTGCATACATAGCCATCCCGGTTTTACTGCGCATGAACAACCAGACGAGAACACAGCAGATTACAAAAAATAGCATTAACCCGGTTGGGATAGTAACGTTGCCGATATTAAAAGCCCAGAAATTATTTAAAAGCTGGGAAACTTCCCTGTTCAGCAGGGCAATGGTAACGCGCACACCATGGCCAATCGGCCAGGCCATTTCAGGACTTCTAAAGGGTAAGAGCAGCCAGCCGATTTTCATCACCGATACAATCGACCAGCCGACAAAGATCGCGAACATCATCTCCGAGCCCTTAACTTTATTAAGTAGCAGGCCGTAACCATAACCGACCAGGATGGCAAAGGGAATAGAAAAAGCAATAGCGGCAAAGAAATTTGTAAAGCCATTTAAGGTCAGCTCCATGGCGATCAAACCACCGAGCAAGCCGCAGATAATGCCCAGTGACAAGCCGAAGTTCGGGCCGGTGCCGCAGACAATCGACGGTAAAATCGCCAGCACCAGAATACCGTTCATGCCGATCCGCACTAAAGTCGCCGACATTAGATCGGAAAATTCTATATCAAGGATAATGGCCATCACGCAGAGCATCAGGAAAAAGCCTAAAATGATCAGCCTGGGAATACCAAAATTTTGCAATAGACCCTTGAGAACATTTTGCATGGTTTTAAGCTCCTTTCCTGTCAATTTGCCCGGCCATCAGCAAGCCGAAGTCCAGATCCGAAGCGTCAGGTTGAAGGATACCGGCAACCTTACCACTAGAGACAATGGCGATCCGATCGCAGATGCTGCGCAGCTCCGCCAGTTCGCTGGAGGTCATAATAATGGTCATCCCTAATTCCTCATTTAAGCGAATCAGGGTTTCCAAAACAAGACGCTTCGCTCCGATATCGATCCCCCTGGTCGGTTCCGAAATAAAAAGAATCTCGGGGTTTAAGGTAAGAGCACGCGCAATACAAACTTTCTGCTGGTTGCCACCGCTTAAGCGCTTGACCAGCTGCGTTGGTCCGGTGCAGCGGATATCAAGATCTTTGATCAGTTTCAAAGAATGCTCCCTTACCTTGGCGCTATCAATCTGGGTCAAAGGGCCAAGTTTCTTTAAATACCGACCCTTGTTCTGCATTGAAGTAACTACGATGTTAAATTCAATCGCAGAGTCCAGCAGCAAGCCTACTCCGCGGCGATCTTCAGACAGAAAAGCCAATTCTCGATTGATCGATTCCCGGGGATTATTTAATACCAGTTCCTGACCGTTAATTAATACGCTGCCCTCACAGGGATAAAGGCCCATGATGCCGTTGGCGACACCAATCTTGCCCTGACCGGCCAAACCACCGATACCAAAAATCTCTCCTCTGTAGACCTCAAGGTCCAGGTCTTTTACAACCTCTCCAGGCATGCTGACTTTTAAACCATCTATTTTTAATGCGATATCTTCATCTTTGACCTGGCTGGTCCGGTCAAACAGTTTTTCAACCTTGCGCCCCACCATCAGCTCGGCCAACTCGAAGATGTCAGTATCTTCTTTGCGCTTGGTCGCAACCAGACGCCCATCGCGCAAGACTGTGATATTGTCAGCAATTTCCATCACTTCGTCTAAACGGTGAGTAATAAAAAGTATGGCAATCCCCCGCCCGGCAATTTTGCGCATGGCATCAAGCAGGTTGGAGGCTTCACTTTCGGTCAAAACGGCAGTCGGCTCGTCAAACACCAGCATCCGTATATTGCTTTTGTCTATTTCACGGGCTATTTCTGCAAACTGCATGTAGCCCACAGGTAAGCCGGCCACCTTGGTAAATTCTTCGATACCAATATCAAGACTGTCTAAAGCTTTGCGGGCGTCCGCATTCATCGCCCGGTAATTAAGTGTCTTTAAGTTATTACCAAATATGCGGCTTACAAAATTATTATTAAGAATCTCACGATTTAATTTAATATTTTCGGTAATCGTATAATTAGGAAGGAGCATAAACTCCTGATGAACCATACCGATGCCCAAGTCCATCGCCTGCAGGGGAGACACAATCTCGACGGGCTTTCCTTCGATTAGGATTTCTCCCTCACAACCGCCGGTTGATTGAATCACCGGCATCCCGAAAAGAATATTCATCAAAGTCGATTTGCCGGCGCCGTTTTCACCAACAACAGCGTGAATCTCTCCCGGTTTTAATGCTAAACTAACATCGGTCAGTACCTTGGTGCCAAAATAACTTTTACAAATTTTCTCCATCTGAAGCAGGTATTCTTCTGCCATGCGTTTCCCTCCATGCTAGGGCTTTTAAGCCACAGGGTTGCCTGTTACCAGGCAACCCTGCTCAGCTAAATGATAGTTAACTTTAGAAGATGATGTGGTCGGACAGATAGAGGAAGGAGTTATCTGTTCCGGGATACTCGGTCAAAGAAACTGCGCCACCGGCAATACCTTCCATAATCTCAAGCAGTTTTGCTTTATCGACTCTGCCGTTTGTATTGCCGTTGATCCATGCAATCGCATACTCAACGCCGGCTTCGATGAACATCATGTTAACCGGTACCGGCCAGGTTGCCACACGGCCGCTTGCGCCAGCTTCTGCACACTTAATCCCGATCTGCTCGATCATCCAGGGCACATCACCCTTCTTATCGTCGGGCACTTCAATGCCGAGAGCTGCCGGCAGTGCATGGTAGGGAGAGGGGCAGCACTGTACGGGGAAGATTCCGCCGAACTCAATCGACTGGCGGATCAGTGGCTCCTGCATTGCACAGTTGGTGCCGAATACAGCAGTGTTCGGACCATACTGAGCGATCTTGCGGGGAACGTCTTCCATAATAAACTGCTGGGTTCCCGGAACACCGGCATCACCGGTTGGGTCGGGAGCATCTTCATCAACAAACAGAATGCCCAGTTCTTCAGCTTTTTCCTTCATCATACGGCGGCGCTCAGCCAGCATTTCAATTGACATGTGACGGGGGAAAGAGTAATGAACCAGAACTTCAGCGCCAAGATCCTTGGCGTGCTGAGCGATCTGATCTCCACGACCGAGGTCGTCGGTATAAAGAACGATATCGCCTTTCTGGGCGATGATGTCCGGGTCCTCCTGTGGATTACCGAGAATGATCAGCATGTCGGGGTAAAGTTCGCGAACTTTGTCCGAGGCAGCTACTGCACCGGGAACAGCCTGAACCATAATCAGCGCTTTTACGCCAGGGGTTGAAGCCATTTCCAGCATGTTGGTAATGGTGGTTTCCTGCTCATCCATGAACTTGTCAGGATAAGTGGTGTGAAGAACACGATCTGCCCCGTATTTTTCCTGCATCTGGGCAGCCATCCGAAACTCTTCTTCGTTCTGGGTCACGGTGCTGGACATGATACCGATCTTCCAGTCATCCTCTGCTACATCCGGTTGATCCACATCAGGTGCAGCACCTTGCTGGCCACAGCCAAAGAGGCCGAAGACCATAACAAAAGCTAACAGTAAAAACAGACTTCTCTTAAACATAGTCACCCTCCTATTTTTTATAAATCAAAAGCCAAAATCTACAAGCTTTATAACTCTGCCGCTCACCTCCCCTGTTTAGTAATAATATAGATTAAGCCAAACGTCTGTACTTTCAACATTTAGAAAGAAAAACCTCTTTGGCAATATAGATGCAACCTGGTTGCATTTATTAAATTTTAAGCTCCACCAGGTCACGGGAAAAGGCTGTTAAAAGACGAGGGCCCTCTTCAGTAATAACCGCAACGTCTTCGATGCGCACCCCAAACTGTCCGGAGAGATAGATGCCCGGCTCGATGGTGAAGGCTGTGCCCCTGTGCAAAGGCTGATCATTTCCGGCAACCAGGTATGGAGCTTCATGAACTTCAAGCCCGATTCCATGCCCGAGGCGGTGAATAAAATGCGGACCATAGCCGGCATCGTTAATCACCTGACGGGCAGCTGCATCGGTTTCAGCGCCACTTAAGCTGCTGTTTACCTCCAAAGCCCTGAAAGCTGCTGCATTTGACTCCTGCACTACCCGGTAGACCTCTTTCATTTCGTCCGTTGCCTTACCGAGACAGAAAGTGCGGGTTATATCAGAACAGTATCCTTTATATAGAGCACCGCAATCAACAATTACAAATTCGCCTTCCTGCAAGCGACGGTCACCGGGGCTATGGTGGGGTTGTGCTGCATTGGGTCCGGAAGCAACGATCGGTTTAAATGAGATATCATCGGCAACTTTTTTATATTCAGCCTCAATCATCGCTACCAGCTCAGTTTCGCGCAGGCCGGGTTTAATCTTACCCTGAATCACGGCCATTACCTGATCGGCCATTTTCCCCGCCTCATGCATCAGCCTAATTTCTTCCGCATCCTTGTAGGCTCTTAAAGCCTCAGTCAGAGGTCCGGCAATATCAAATTGTGCTTCCGGTAAAACCTTCATCAAACCAATCAGATGGTCAGCCCGGATTGTATTATCAACCGCCAGCCGTTTGGCTTTAATTGAGCTAACCTGCGATCCGGCAAGGTTAAAGGGATCCATCTCGTCCGACCATGATTCAATCTTAAAGTTATTTTCAAGCACAGACCGCGCTTTGTCCAGATACATCTCGGGCAACACCGCAACGGAACTGCCTTGAGCCGGAATAATTAAGAGCTGCAGCCGCTCATCGGGTGAGGTCTGCAAACCGGTAAAATAAAACATATTGGGGGTAGGGCCGAGGAGTAAAGCATCGTA
>CAYGHB010000083.1:4964-7221 GCA_964349375.1 uncultured Syntrophomonadaceae bacterium
GCAAACCGGTAAAATAAAACATATTGGGGGTAGGGCCGAGGAGTAAAGCATCGTAGGAAGCACTGCGCATCTTTTCCTGAACTTTTGCAATCCTGCCCAGGTGCAAATCCATGATTAAAGCACCGCCTTTAATTCTTTTTTATGTCCCGTGTGGAAGCGACCATTTTTAAGTGTATCACGAAGGAATAAAAGAGATCAAGGCGGCAAAATCCCCGTAAAATATCGCTTTTTCCCCAGTTTTTCCCCCTGGCGGCTAAACTGAATCTCCCACTTTTGCTGTATCATCCTCAGTTTCAGCCATATCTTCCCATTTGCCGCAGCGCCCACCCCAACGAGCCAAAACTTTACCGTCCAGGCTTAAGTTTACAATTTCACAGATGTTCGGACAGCCATCACAGATGAAAGCCGTTGATTTATAGTGAAGGTTGCTGAGGGCAAAACCCCTGAAAAGCGAAGCAGAATCACTTGCGGCCATAGAACCGGCGGCTAAAAGAGCAGCCCCCAAAGCTCCCATAACGTGGTAGTGATCAGGCACAATTATCTGCTGACCCAGAGCCTTTTCGAAAGCAGCACTGATGCCCCTGTTGGCGGCAACTCCCCCCTGAAACACCACCGGAGCGAGGATCTCCTTGCCCTTGCCGACATTATTGAGATAGTTGCGCACCAGGGCTTCGCATAGACCGGCAATAATATCCTCGAGCCCGTGGCCGGTCTGCTGCTTATGCACCATGTCTGATTCGGCAAATACCGAACATCGCCCGGCAATATGCGCAGGTTGTTCGGCCCTTAAAGCGATCGAGCCAAAATCTTCAATTGGTATACCAAGGCGGGCAGCCTGATGATCGAGAAAAGACCCGGTGCCGGCAGCGCAAACCGTGTTCATCGCAAAATCAACTACCACCCCGTGCCGCAGAATAATCAGCTTTGAGTCCTGACCACCAATTTCCAGCACAGTCTGCACTCCCGGCACCACCAGGTCTGCGGCAACTGCATGAGCAGTAATCTCGTTCTTCACCACATCAGCGCCAACAGCCACGCCAACCAGGCTGCGCGCGCTACCGGTTACACCTACTCCGACCACCGCCGATCCGGCCGGCACTTTGGGCTCGATCAGCTTAAGCCCCTCCTGGACCACCTGGATTGGCTGGCCGCGGGTTCTTAAATATTCATAGGTTAAAACCCGTTTAGCCTGATCGATTAAAACCAGGTTGGTGCTGACTGATCCGACATCAATGCCGAGGAAAACTTTTCCCATCTATATTTATCCCACCCTGACCTGCGATTTTTTGATTTTAAGCATATCAACAAAAGCCTCCACCCGGGTCTGCACCCCGCCCTCGCCGGTATGCTCGTCGATCACCAGGCTCAAGAAAGGCAGCTCCACCTTCTTTGCTTCTATCTCAAGGGTCTTATCGACCATGGCATCGGGGCCACAGCCGAAAGCGGTAATGTGTATAATTCCGTCCACTTCTGTTTTGGCATCGATCAGGTGCAGCCCCGCCCAGCAAACCTGGTTGCTGTAATACCAGAAGAAATTTTGCGGCATCACTTTTGAAAACCGCCGCATTACCTTGCGGGGAATCTGCTCATACGTAATGACCTTAACGCCTAGTTTTACAAGCTTATGATAGATGCCGGCGCTGATGTAGGGATCAAAAACAGCGTAAGGATATCCGAGCAGGGCAACATTGACTGACTCCGCTTTACGTCCAGGTGAAATCTTCTCCTCCGGTTGTCTCTGCTGAACCCTTTCCCGGCCATTAACTATTTTAATCGCCGCGGAAGGTTTGACTCCACTTTGCAAAAGATTGGAATATAAACGCTGCTTACCAAGTGCGCTTAGAGCAGCCCAGCTGATACGCAGAGGATTTCTTACTTCCAAGGCCGTAGCAACAGCATAAAAAAACCGCAATAATCCACCGGGCAAACCGCTGCGGTTGTAACGACTGTCGATCAGAGGCGGCAGATCCACATCAACAAAGCGCACCATGTCCGGCAAGCCTAAAAACTTGGGGCAAAAAGTGGATTGGCCGTCAGCGCTAACCATACGGGGTGCAAAGATATAATCAACCCGGCCGGCAAGATCTAACACATGACCATGATAAATCTTGATCGGAATACAGGCATCATTAACTGTCTCTTTTATACCGTCTTCCAGAATTTTACGATTTGTGGGACTGGAAACAATGACTGCAAACCCTAGTTTTTCAATAAACTCCTTCCAGAGGGGGAAGAAAGTATAGTATGAAAGGGCGCG
>CAYGHB010000084.1:0-7198 GCA_964349375.1 uncultured Syntrophomonadaceae bacterium
GCCACTGTAAAATCTCTTTCAGCAGATTGTTGGCATGCTCGCCAAAGGTCTTTGAGCCCGTTGCCTGCCAGTTATCGTAAGCACTGCGGTTAAAGAGCCTGGTAAAATGCATCTCGCTTTTAAAATAATCAAGGGTGTGCTGCTCAGTTAAAAAGTGCCCCCCGGGACCGACTTTTTCGATCACATCAAGGGCCAGGGTGCGAGGGTTTACCTCCACTCCCCTGGTCATAAATTTAGCTGCGCCCACCCCTTCATTGCAAAGGACCAGGTACTCTAAACTGAAAGTTAACCCGACTCCGATATAGCCGAGGTCATGAATCAGGTTGCCTCCGGCCAGGGCTGACATGAGCAGGTTAAACCCGGCTTCCATCGCCGCCTGCTGATCAAAGAGCTGCGCATCGGTACAACCAGCGATACTAAAAGAAGGCAGGTTGTAAAACTGGGCCAGCTGCACCAGGGATACTGCGCCAACAATGCCTTGTGGATCGCCGTACGAGCAAACCGTGGTTACCATATTTAAAGGCGGTGTCCCACCGCCATAAATAAAGGGCGCCCCCTTTGCTTTAAGCTGATGAATAACGAGACCTGATAAGATTTCCGCATTAGCCACCACCAGGGCGCCGGCGGTAGTTACCGGACCGGTGGCGCCGCACATCACCGCCGGGGCATAGATTAAGGGGATCCTTTCCTCTGCCATTGTGAGCAGCTTTTCTAAGGCCGCCTTGGAGTGAGTGAGTGGTGAATTAGGCTCGGCGTAATGCATAATGTATGGTTTCTGCACCAGGGTCTCTTTGCTGCCGCAGGCCAGCGAAGCCATTTTGATGATATCGCTCAGGCCTTCGCGGTCGTGGGCATCAAAAATAATCGGTTTGGTGCTGTTGAGCGTCATCGCTTCAAAATGGTGCCGATCCGTTCTGATATCGGGAACATCTGAAGCCTTGGCCATCGACATAATAAAGTCAATATTTTCCAGGGCATCGGCAATCCGGGTGGCGTTGATCGTATCCTGCTTTACCGCCCGCCGCCGCTGACCGGTTTCTATATCGATGATGTAAGGTGTATCAGAGCCGGTGCCATAATAGATATTGCCCTTCTCCAGGGTTAGCGCCCGCCGGCCGCCACGATCGTAAATGACGATCTTGCAAGGCGCGGTGCTTAAAGCCTGCTGAACCAGCCAGGTCGGGATCTTAACCAGATCGCCTGTTACCCGGGCGCCCGCTCCGCCAAGCAGCTCCAGGGCTTCGGGTTCACAGATTTTTACGCCCACGTTTTCAAGAACATCGAGTGTGGCAAGGTGAAGCTGATCGATCTGCTCAGGTTTCAGGTTGAGCAAACCCATCCGTTTTTCAAAGTAATACTTATCTACCAATTAGGCTGCCTCCAGTGCTGTATATGATAGTGACTATTAATGATCATTTAGCTGCTTTCTCCCCTTTAAAGCTGTCTAACCGCTCTTTTCTTTACGTTTCAGCTTTTCTGCCGCATCTAAAACTGCCTCTTCGATCTGTTTGTAACCACTGCAGCGACAGAGATTACCGGAGATAGCCGTTTTTATCTCATGGCCCGTCGGCTCAGGCTTTTCCTGCAGCAGGCTATAAGCCGACATGATCATGCCCGGCGTACAGAAGCCGCACTGCACCGCTCCCTTTTCGACAAAAGCCTCCTGCAAAGGATGATACTGATTGCCCCTGGCCAACCCTTCGATGGTCAGAACAGAGCGGCGCTGTACTTTCCCCGCCGGAACGAGGCAGGAGTTAACAGCCCTGCCATCCAGCAGTACCGTGCAGGCCCCGCATTCGCCCTCCCCACAGCCTTCCTTGGTTCCGGTTAACCCCAGTTCGTTGCGCAGCAGGTGCAGCAGGCTGATCGCGGGATCAGCGTAAACTTCAATTATTTCTCCATTAAGGGTAAAAGATATCAGCTCTTTTTGCATTTAGGCCTCTCCCTTCCCGGTGAGCGCTCTGCCGGCAGCAGTTTCCAAAACACGACCCACCAACACCCCGACCAGGTGCCGCCGATAATCGGCCGAACAGCGCAGCAGGCTGCCGCGTACTTCCACTTCCTCCATGGCTGCCTGTGCTGCCTCGCGCCAGCTTTCTGTCGCAAGCGGTTTGCCGGCGAGCAGCGCTTCGGTCTTAAAGAGCCTGGTCGGCGCCGGTTTTACCGGGGCCACCACCAGCCGCACCTCCCGCAAGCGGTTGTCTGCCACTCTGACCCAGGCAGCCACGTTGGCCATCGGCAGAGCGAGGGCCTTGCGGGCAGCCAACCGGGTAAAGGCCGTGCCGCTGCCGGGCCCGCCAATATGAACTATAAACCGTAACAAGAGTTCCTGGCAGCTATCAATTGCTGAGCAGTTAAAGCCGGCATAGAGCTCTTCGAGTTCAACTATCCTGGTATTACCGTTGCAGTCCAGAAGCTCGGCCTTTGCGCCAAGAGCAGCCAGAGCCACTGCCGCATCGGCAGCCGGCGCCGCATTGATCACATTGCCGCCTAAGGTACCTATATTGCGCACCTGGGGCGATCCGACCTGCGCGCAAGCCTCGGTTAAGGCTCTAGCCTTTTTGCACAACAGCGGGGAAGCGACTGCCCGGGCGTGAGTTACGGCAGCGCCAATCAGCAAATCACTGCCCCGCTCTTCAATCACGAGAGCTTCGGACAGCGAACTGACATCAAGCAGATTTTCGGGCAGTTTTTCTAAAAATAGGTCGGTTCCGCCGGCAATGATCCGGCTCTTTTCTGCCCCATTTTTCAAAGCTGCAAGGGCCTGCTCAAGATTTGTTACCACCTGATAACTCACTGTTCACACTCCCATCCGGCAATCGCCTGGTAGATCCGTTCAGCAGTTATCGGCAAGTCGGAAACCCGCACCCCGAGGGCATCGGCTATCGCGTTGGCTACTGCTCCCAGCACCGGCACCATCACGATTTCACCCAGTCCCTTGGCCCCGAAAGGTCCTTCCGGATCATCTTCTTCGATAAAAATTGGTATAATATCAGGCACGTCAAGAGCCGTTGGGATCCGGTAATCAGCCAGTGAATCGCTTAAAACCCTTCCTCCGTCGAACAGATAGCCCTCCAGGCACGCATAGCCCAAACCCTGGGTTACCCCGCCGTATACCTGGCCGCGGGCAGAGATGAGATTGAGGATCCGGCCGGAATCGTGGGCCGCCACTATCCGCTCAATCGTCACTTCACCGGTTTCCTGATCGACCTCTACCTCTGCCGCGTGTGCGGCAAATGAGTAGGCAACTGATATATTACCGTAACTTGTTTCATCGTAAGCGCTTGCAGGCGGCACATATTTCCCCTCACCGGCAATGCTTAACCCGCTGGTCTGGGCGCGGTAATAGGCGGCGATCTCCGGCAGCTCCAAGATTTTACCCGAAGCGCTTCTAACCCTGCTGCCTTCCATCACAACCGGTTCTCCAAGCATCTCAGCGGCAGCCTGCACCACTTTTTCACGCAGTTTTTCTGCTGCCAGTTGAATCGCCTTACCGCCAATGGTGGTTTGACGCATGGCAAGAGCGCCGATAGAAAAGGGTGAGGTAAGAGTATCGCGGGTGTAAATGGTAACCTGATCCGGATCAAGCCCCAGGGCGCGGGCGGCAATCAGGATAAAAGTAGCGTGCATCCCCTGGCCGTAATCCTGTTCGCCGCTGAAGAGCGTAACTTTACCGTCATATTCAAGCCTTGCATAAGCGGATGCCCCGCGCAAATTTTTATCAAAAACCAGGCTGCCGCTGGCGTGAATAGCAGCGCTGATGCCGTAGCCCCGGCCTGGCTTGCGCTTATGCCAGCCGATTTCATCAGCCGCCGCCTGCAGGCAGTCAGAGAGGGCGCAGCTGTTAATCTGCAGGCCATGAACCGTTACATCGCCTTTTTTAATACAATTCTTCAGACGCAGCTCCAGGGGATCCATCCCCAGCTTTTTCGCCGCCATATCGAGCAGCGATTCCATGGCAAAGTTCCCGGCCTGGTTGCCATAAGCCCGGTATTGGCCGGTGGGCACCTTGTTGGTGCAGACCAACCTGACCGTCGTCCTGATATTGGGTATCCGGTAAACGGAATCGTTGCGCTCAGAGAGGGTCTTGGAAACCCACGGCGCCTGGGCGCTGTAGGCTCCGTTATCGGTAATCAGATCGACTTCGCGGGCCAGGATCAGACCATCATTATTAAGGGCCAGCTTCCCCCTGATCTTGGCGGCGATCATCGGGCGTCCGGCGATAAACTCTTCCTGCCGGGTCAGCTGCAGGCGCACTGGCCTGCCGCATTTAATCGCCAGGAGCGAAGCGATGATATATACTTTTAAGTTGCCGTAAACCCGGCCGCCAAAACCGCCTCCCATAACCGGTCCGATAATCCTTACCTTCGAGGGCGGCAGTTCAAGGACTCCGGCTACCAGTTCACTCACCACAGCGGGAGACTGAACAGCCGTATGCAGGGTCAAACCTCCGTACGGATCGTAATCGGCAACGCAACAGATCGGCTCCAGGTAGGCAGCGTGAACCTGGGGAATCGAAAAGGAACCCTCCACTACCAGGCCTGCTGTTTTAAAAGCTGCTTCCGGGTTACCCCTGGTCAGTTCGCGATGCCAGGCCAGGTTTCCGGGATACTGATCATGCAGCTGCGGCGCGGCGGGGGACAGGGCTTCCTCGGTATCAAAGACCGCCGGCAGGGGCTCGTAGTCAACCTTGATTGCTTCCAGGGCTCTTAGCGCAGTCTCTTCATCCACGGCAGCCACCGCGGCAACTTCATCCCCGATATAGCGCACCCTGTCAAAAGCCAGCGGCAGTTCATCTTTGTAGACTATGCCATAAGGTTTACAGCTTAAATCGCCACCGCCAAGTGCCGCTCGCACTCCCGGCATCTGTCGCGCCTGCTCCAGGTCTACTCCCTTAATCCGCGCATGGGGAAGAGGGCTGCGCAGGATCTTGCCGTAGAGCATCCCCGGCAGTTTAAGATCGATACCATAGATGGCTTTGCCCGCAACTTTGGCCCACACCTCGGGGGTCTGAAAACTTGTTACCCTTTTTCCTTCCCTGCTGGTAACTTCTGTTTCTGTCGGCAAGGTGATTACTTCCTTTCCAGATAAACCAGTAGTCCGTCAACTCTTAAAGTATGATAATGATTTGACCATCTTGGCTTTAGTTTCGTTAGTAAACCGTAAACATATACTTTTTAGCCTTCACATTTTTGGTGTTGAGATTACATTAGCTATAAATGATCCGCCACAGTTCTCCCATATAATCTTGCCTGAACAATGGCCATCTGTATCCCCTGAATGTTTCTTACTTACTCTGACCCGCTGACTTAAGAATGTAGGCGATCTCTTCGCGTAAGGCTGCCGGTGGTTCTGCCGGGCGGTGTGTCTCCATTATTTCTATTGCTTTTTCCTTCAGTTTTACGGCCATGCTCTTTTTGCCTTCCGCCACCCAGTCATCGCGGCGTTTGCGGTTGAAGTAGCGCGGCTGCCAGAAATCGCGAAAATGCTTAAAGGTATGATCGGTGGCCAGAAAAGCCCCGCCCGGACCGACTTCGTCGATCAGGTCGAGAGCCATCGCTTCGCGATCGAGAGAGATTCCGCCGGTGAAAGCTTTCATGCGGCTGATTATTTCATTGCAGAAAAGCACCATTTCCACCCCGAAGGTAAGGCCGGCCTCCATGTAGCCGATGTCATGCACCAGGTTCTGACCGCTTAAGAGCGCCGTCATCACAGAGAGACTGGCGTCTGCCGCCGCATGTTCGTCAAAAATACAGCTATCGGTGCAGCCGGCGTATCCCCAGCTTGGCAGGTTATAGAAGCGGGCCATTTCGGCTACGGCTACCCTTTCCAAATCAAATTCAGGGGCGCTGTAAACGCTGATTGTGGTCTGCATGTCAATGTGGTGCTGACCGCCGCCGTAGAGGAAAGGCGCATTTTCTCTTTTCAGCTGGTGAATTACCAGGCTGGACAAAACCTCGGCATTACCTACGACCAGACCGCCGGCCATGCTCATCGGCGCTGTGCCGCCCATCATCGGGGAGGGCTGATGAACAACAGGAACCGCTTTCTCAGCCATATATAAAAGTTTAGCGGTCGATTCCTCGTTATGGATTAACGGCGTTGTCACCTGGCTGTAACAGAGCAGGTTGGGCGCCAGCTCCAGCTCTTTTTCTCCACCTGCCGCGGCAGCAGCCATGGCGACTATTGATTTGCAATCGGCCAGATCGTCAGCGATAAAAACAATCGGCTTGGTTGTATTCTGCAGCATCAGCGAAAACTGGTAAGCATACGGCTTTATTGCGTCCACATCGGAAGGGATCCCCATGGACATACAAAAGTCGATCTCCCGGCAGGCATCAACCAAACGGATACAGTCAAGGACATCGGCCGCTTTAAAGAGGCGGTAATCTCCATTGCGGGGATCAATATAGTTGCGGCAATCCGAACCGGTTCCAAAAGCCACATTCATTGCCTCGAGCCTGAAGGCCGCCCGTCGGCTGCCCCTTTCGCAGAGAGCAATTGTTGAGGGAGCCTGCTCAATGGCCCATTCAACCAGGGCAGGGGGATACCTGACCAGAGTAACATCGCTGATCAGGCAACCGGCATTTTTAAGCAGCTGAAGGGCTTCGGGGTGGTAAACCCTCGTTCCCGTCCGTCTAAGTATATCAAGGGTTGCATGATGAACAGCCTCGCACTGCTCGCGACTAAAAAGCTGAAAACGGGGTGTTGCCTGAAGTGCAAAAGACATCTTCTCTACCTCCCAACTTAAAAAACCGTGACAAGGGGACGGGGACTTTGACACAAAAATTTTACCTCTCCTGCCTACTATGCCTTTGTGTAAAGCCTGTCTTCTAAAAACCGTGTCAAAGTCCCCGTCCCCTTGTCACGGTTTTTAGTTGCCGACCCTGATGCGGGGGTTAAGCAGGCCGTAGATGATATCGGCAGCCAGGTTGGAGATGCTGTAAATGGCCACGACAACCATGCTGCAGGCCTGGAGCAGTGGCAAATCCTGCCTCTGGATGCTGTAGACAATCAGGCGACCCAAACCGGGATAACCGTAGACCGCTTCGGTAACAATCAGCCCTCCCATAAGCCAGCCAATCCCCATCGCCACGATTGTTACTGTCGGTAGCAAGGAGTTGCGCAGCACATGCTTAAACAGAACCTGACCGGCCGGCAACCCTTTAAGATCGGCAGCCCTGATATAGTCAGTCTT
>CAYGHB010000085.1:0-7091 GCA_964349375.1 uncultured Syntrophomonadaceae bacterium
GTGTATTGAAGGCTATGAATTATACTTTTCCCAAGATCGTGGTCCGGGTTAACGGTGAGGTTGTGCAGCAGAAAAAGTGGTCAGAATTTAAGGTCCCGGATGGGGCTGAAGTGCATGCACACCATTTGATTGCCGGAGGCTAAATAAATTTTTACAGAAATTTAATGATCCTTAAAAAGGATTTTAGGAATGCATAGCGAAATAAAAAAGCCATGTTTATGGCAAGACTATTGCGTATAATAGCATGCTAAGTCAGTAATCAGTAAAGGAGGTGAGAAAAAAGATAAATTGGCTGAATTATTCCTTTTACAGTTATTGAGTAAAGGGGGGATCTAAGCTAGGTAATACTTTAACCCGTTTGTGATGTTTCAATCTTGTCTGTTACCGGAGGCTTCGTTTTATAAAACGAGGGAGCCGGAACAAAACCCAAAATTAAGGGGAGGTCATTTTAGTTGTTGAAGAATAAAAGTGTTTTATTGTTGATGTTGGTTGTTGTGTTTTTAGCATTTGGCGTATTGGGCTGTGGTCAGCCGGCGACACCGCCTGCAGATGATGATGCGGTTGATGAGCCCGCCGCCGAATTTGAAGGCCAGGTAATCATGGGCATCATGCTGCCGATTACGGGGGCTGTTGCTGAGAACGGAATCGATATGGAGAATGCTGCAAAACTGGCGGTAGAAGAAATTAACGCTGCCGGTGGAGTATTAGGTTATGAGATTGTTACCTCCACTGGTGACGATGGTTGCGATCCGGCGATGGCAACTGCTGCAGCCAGCAAGCTCGTTTCAGAAGAGGTTTTTGGCGTTGTTGGCGGTTACTGCTCAGGAGCTACCCTGCCAACCCTGAAAATCTATGGTGATGCCGGCATTCCTATCGTTTTGGCAGCATCAAACTCAACCGCGCTGATTGATGAAAACCCGGGTTGGGCTTTTCTGATTAACAGTACTGGTGACTTGCAGGCTGAAAACGCTGTAGTTCAGTTTGAGAAGCTCGGTGTTAAAACTATCGGGATCATTGATGCCGGTGATGCTTATTCAGCCGATGTTAAGGTCCAGACAACTGCCCAGTGGACTGCAAAAGGTAACGAAGTAGTAATGGATGGAACAGTTAACCCAGGCGAGCAGGATTTCTCCTCGCTCGTCACAACCATCATGTCAATTAATCCTGATGGTATTTACTGGACAGGTTATCACGCAGAAGGCGGTCTGTTAGTTCGCCAGCTGCGGGAAGCAGGCTATGAAGGAGTTCTGATGGTAGCTGACGGTACCAGCGACCCTGCATTTATTGAAATCGCAGGCGAATATGGCGAAGGAGTATTTTTAACTGCTCCCCCGTTTGCTGATTTAACTCCGACTGCACAGGGCTTTG
The DNA here is from genome assembly GCA_964349375.1 of uncultured Syntrophomonadaceae bacterium. GTDB lineage: Bacteria > Bacillota > Dethiobacteria > DTU022 > DTU022 > UBA993. The sequence goes on from CAYGHB010000085.1 coordinate 1,369, forward strand.
CTGCAGATTATCGCGCAAAATACAACAGGGATCCCGGCGCATATGCCGGTTTAACCTATGACGCAGTTTACCTGCTGGTTGATGCAGTTGAGCGTGCCGGCAGTTTTGATGGCGCTGCTCTCAGAGATGAACTGGCAGCAACCGCAAACTGGCCTGGCATTTCCGGTGTTGTAACATTTACTGAGAAGAACACCATGAGTACCAGTAACTTCGTCATCCTGGTTGTAAAAGATGGAGAATGGGCATTCGCTGAATAGCATGCCACAGAGGAAAGTGGAGCGCGGGCCCGTGAAAACGGGCCTGCGCATTCTAGAGAGGTGAGCAGATGTCTTTCTGGGAAGTATTTCTTCAGCAGCTTTTTAATGGCTTGTTGGTCGGTTCTTTTTATGGTCTTGTCGCAATCGGTTATTCAATGGTTTACGGAATTATAAAGCTGCTCAACTTTGCTCACGCAGATATTTACATGAGCGGTGCTTTTGTTGGCATGGTGGTTCTGGGTTTCTTTGCCAATACGTTTGTCGGTAATGCCTGGCTGGGAATCGCCGTGTCATTAGTGATTACCATGTTTCTTGTAGGGATGCTTGGTGTTTTTATTCAGCGGGTTGCCTATCGGCCGATGCTAAAAGCCCCCCGTTTGTCAATTCTTATTACTGCCCTGGCTGTGTCGATGATTCTTTATAACATTGTATTATTGCTTACCGGCGGCCAGGTTAGAGCTTTTAGAACAGGGTTAACCGGAGAAAGTTTCTTTATTGGTACTCTGAGGCTTACAGAAACACGGGTGGTTCTTTTAATTGCTGCTTTCTTGCTGATGTTTATTTTACACCAGTTTATTACCAGAACCATGTATGGAAAAGCGATGAGGGCGATTGCTCTCGATCGGGATACATGTCAGTTAATGGGTATAAACGTATTTAAGATTATTGCCGTTACTTTTTTTGTCGGTTCCTCACTTGCAGCAGCAGCCGGTATTATGGCCGGGGTTTACTACGGTTCTGCCCATTATTTTATGGGCTTCTTAATCGGTCTTAAAGCTTTTACTGCAGCGGTAATCGGGGGGATAGGGATTATCCCTGGAGCGATGCTCGGAGGTTTACTTTTAGGATTGCTTGAATCATTCGCTATTCAGCTTCCATTTATCGGTACCGTTTGGAAAGATGTTTTCTCCTTTGTGTTTTTAATCTTATTTTTAATATTTAAACCAAACGGTATACTAGGACGTATAGAGAGTGAAAGGATGTAGCGCCCTATGGAACAAATTAAACAAAAAGAGAAAGTCCTCAACCCTTTAGAAAAAATAGTTGAAAAGCTCTATGAGCTGTTTGACAATAACTTGCTGCGCTACACTGTGCTGGCACTGATCATGGCCTTTCTAATTTATATGCCCATGTCAGCCAGTCGTTTTACTCAGGAAATTATGACAAATATGTTTTTCTATATTGTGGTTTGTCTTGGTTTAAATATAATTGTCGGTTTTGCCGGTCTTTTGCACCTGGGCTATGCTGCTTTTTTTGCCATCGGAGCTTATGTGACCGGTATTTTATCTTCAACTTACGGTATGAATTTTTGGATGACCCTACCTTTTAGTATCCTGGCGGCAATCATAGCCGGTCTGGTTATTGGTGTGCCGACACTCAGACTTCGCGGGGATTATCTGGCGATCGTAACTCTTGGTTTTGGCGAAATCATTCGCCTGACGGCTCGCAATATTTCCATCACCGGTGGTGCTATTGGTTTAATCGGCATTGAAAGGCCGGTACTTTTCGGGATGGTTTTGAACCAGATTTCTCATTTTTACTACATGTTTTTTATCCTGGCTATTCTCGCAATATTTATATCCTACCGGTTGCATGATTCCAGACTGGGCAGAGCCTGGCAGTATATTCGCGAGGATGAAGATGCTGCAGCAGCCATGGGCATTAATGTTGTTTCCACCAGGCTTTTGGCATTCGTTATCGGATCTTGCTTTGGAGCCCTGGCCGGTTCTTTCTTTGCAGTCAAAATGACGGCTATTACCCCGGAATCGTTTATGTTTTTACACTCGATCATGATTTTGTTAGCTGTTGTTTTAGGCGGGATGGGCAAGATTCCCGGAGTTGTTTTGGGAGCAATTATTGTTACAATGTTTCCCGAACTCTCAAGAGGTATTGGACAGTACAGAATGATTATTTTTGCCGTGGTTTTATTAGTCCTCATGTTATACAGACCACAGGGACTGTGGCCGGACAGGCAGCTTTTATCAACCAAAGAATAATGGGGTGTTGCTGTGGCACTACTTGAAATCAAAGACTTAACCTTACGTTTTGGCGGTTTGTGTGCTGTTAACAGCCTGTCATTGGAAATTAAAGAGAATTCAATCCGCAGCCTGATTGGACCAAATGGTGCCGGAAAAACCTGTGTTTTTAATTGTCTCACCGGGTTCTACAAACCAAGCAGCGGAGACATGCTGTTCGAGGGCGAAAGTATCTTAAATAAAAAACCGCACATTATTACTTACCGGGGTATGGCCCGTACTTTTCAGAATCTAAGGCTTTTTAAACAGTTAAATGTTATGGAAAATGTTATGTCGGGCATGCACTGCCGGACCAGAGCCGGTTTCTCTACAGCTGTCTTAAGAACAAAAGGCCAGCAGGCGGAAGAGAAACATATTCGTGAAGTGGCCGAAGAGTGTCTGGATTTTGTTGGCATTCTCGATAAAAAGAATTACATGGCCAAGAATCTGCCTTATGGCGATCAGCGGCGAGTAGAGTGGGCACGGGCCCTTGCCACCCAGCCCAAGTTGCTTTTACTTGATGAGCCTGCGGCCGGCTTGAACAAGGAAGAGAAAGCCAGACTTATTGAACTGATTGCCCGCATTCGTGATGAACGGAAGATCACAATCTTTTTGATTGAGCACGACATGGGTTTAGTGATGAAGATCTCAGAGAAGATCTTTGTTATCGATTATGGAACAAAAATTGCTGAAGGTACAGCCAAAGAGGTTCGGGACAACCCACGGGTGATTGAAGCCTACCTTGGCAAGGAAGAACAGGAGGATGCCGTATGAGCGAAGTAGTCCTGGAGCTAAAAGATGTTGAAACACGCTACGGTCAGATCTATGCTTTGCGCGGCGTCAATTTTCAGGTAAAAAAAGGTGAGATCGTTACCCTGCTCGGGGCGAACGGTGCCGGTAAGAGCACCACCTTGAAAACTATTTCCAGTCTGGTTCCGGCCAGTGCCGGTCAGGTCATATTTATGGGCAAGGATATAACCCATGATCAACCTCACTCAATCGTTGAGATGGGTGTAATCCATGTGCCTGAAGGACGGATGATCTTTAAGGAGCTTACGGTTCGCGAAAATTTAGAGCTTGGCTCATTTACCTTAAAAGATAATGTTGAACGGAACAGGCGTATCGAGCACGTATTTGAAATTTTTCCGGTCTTAAAAGAGCGGCACAAGCAAATGGGTGGATTTCTGTCCGGGGGCGAGCAGCAGATGCTGGCGATCGGCCGGGCCTTGATGACTGAGCCGAAAGTGCTGATGCTTGACGAACCTTCGATGGGGCTGGCACCGATTTTAGTCCAAATCATTATGGATATCATTAGAAAAATCAATAATGATGGAACGACGGTCCTGCTGGTTGAGCAGAATGCCAAGGCTGCGCTTAAATTGGCTAACCGCGGTTACGTGTTGGAGACCGGCGAAGTTGTCATGGAGGGCGATGCTGAAGTTCTGAGCAAGGATGAAAGCATCGTTAAGGCTTACCTCGGCGAATAGAAGCTTTTTGATTAACTTTATTTATGGAGTGAATAGCTGATCCTAAATTTCCGGAATTCTGTTTGTCAGTTATTGCTGGTTTTAGTCGTCTTGTTTGTTTTTAACGGATCGGCTAAAGCATCTGCAGATCAGCCGGTTACCGAAGCAAATATCCTCTATTATTTCTGGGGGCACTGCCCGATGTGCAGCAAGCCGGAAGAGCATGTCGGACTTTTTGCTGATTACCCGGTGGAAGTTCGAATTTATGAGGTTTTTCACGATGAAGCAGGAAGGGATAAGTACGACCAGATCAGCAAAGAGCTTGGCATAACCGCAATGGGTTTTCCAACCCTGGTTTTTAACGATCGCTACTGGCTCGGTTTCTCTGAAACGGTTCAGGAAGAGATCATTTTTGCAATTGAAGCTTCGCTGGAACAGAGAGAAGTTGAAAGCGAAGGCAGTATCGTTCGTTTGCCGCTTTTCGGCGAAGTTGATCTTCAGGCTGCGCCAATTTTACTAACCACTGTCCTGATTGCTTTTCTAGACGGCTTTAACCCCTGCTCGCTGTTTGTGCTTACTTTTCTGCTGGCCATCATCATTCACTCTGCTTCCCGGAAGAAGATCTTTTTGATCGGCTTTACTTTTCTGCTGGTTACTTCTGCGGTATATGGCTTGTTCATCTTAGGAATTCTCAATATCATGGTCTTTGCCGCCCGTCTCTTCTGGATTCGCAACATTATTGCCGCGCTTGTGATAGTGGTAGGTCTTTTTGGCATCAAAGATTTTTTAGTGGCCCAGGAAGGGCCTACATTTTCGATACCGGAAAAGCACAAATCCAAGTTTTACAAACAGGTCAGGAGAATATTTTACACTGACTCTGTTCTGCCGATGATCGGTGCCACAGCGGTGATGGGATTGGGAATCGCTCTGGTCGAACTGCCCTGCACGGCCGGTTTTCCCTTTATCTGGAGCACGATTGTGGCCGGTATGGATCTCTCAACCAATTATTTCGTGCTGCTATTTGCCATTTATATATTGATTTATCTGCTGGATGAGGTCGTAATATTTATGGTGGCAGTGATAAAAATGCGATCGGCAAAAATGACGGAAGAGCAGGGGAGAACCCTTAAACTGGTGGCTGGAACATTAATGCTGGTTCTCGGCTTGATCCTGCTGATCAGGCCGGAGTATATGGAAAGCATGATCGGCTTAATCGCCACTTTCGGCGTTGCTTTTTTGGTAACTCTTCTTATCTATCAGCTTAAAAAGCTTTACGTCAAAAAAAGATCATAGACAAGGCCAGGTATCAGCGATGCGGTACCCTTCCGGCCAGGGGTCAGTCGGGTCCACAATGTGCTGGTGAGTCCCCGTAATCCAGGCCTGCCCGGAAATCAGGGGATAAATAGCCTGTCGCTTACCAACCCTGGTCAGTGAATCAATAGTGCAGTGAAAACGCGAACCGATTATTGATTCACCAATATATTGTTCGCCGAGCTGTAAAAGCCCCTGGTGATGCAGCAAAGCCATGCGGGCAGAACAGCCGGTGCCTGTGGGGCTTCGATCGAGTTTGCCCGGTTGAATAACAACGGTGTTACGCCCGAGCCAGCTGCCCTTTTCTTTTTTTAAGGGGGCCGCAATCTGACAAAATGAGATATGGTTCCATTCAGGATTTTCAGGATGATAAAAACCAAGCTGTTCATTAGCGGAATTGGTTATCTTAATTCCTGCCTCAACAATATCCCGGGCTTCATCAGCCAATAATTTAAAACCAAGTCTTTCGGCATCGACGATGACAAAACTGTCACCACCGTAAGCCGTATCGACAGTTAAGGTACCGATCCCCTCAACCTCCAGGCTGGCACCGGCTTTGTCAACGAAAGATGGAACGTTACGGACAGTAACTCTGGTAACCTTACCGTCTTCGCAGCGAGCTACCACTTCAATCAATCCTCCCGGAGGCTCTAAGATCATTTTCGTTTCCGGCT
>CAYGHB010000086.1:0-7062 GCA_964349375.1 uncultured Syntrophomonadaceae bacterium
GGTCGGGGTGGGGGTGAAAATACTAATCTTTATAGCTCAATACTTAATTAAGATACTGCAACCTTTTCGCTGTTATCCCAGAGACCGTGAATATTACAGTAACTTAAAGCAACCAGCTCGCCAGATTTTTCAAGGGTTACGGTAGCCGTAACCTTGGGCTCGCATTTGGCGCTGCCGGCATTTGGTCCTTCTGCCGATTCACTATGGGCTTCAAAGTTAAACGAGCCTAAATGAATGATGAATTTTTCCCCTTCAGGTTTAAAATAAAGCTGGATGTAACGGATGTGGTGCTCTGTGGTATGGGGGTGAGCAATTTCTGCTCCCACGCTGAGCTGAACCTCGAAGGGTTCACCTTTCTTAGCCGGGCCTTTTACCTCGATCACCGGTACATGCTTTTCTGCTTTCCAGTCGGCTGACTGAATATGACCGCCAATAGCGCTCATTTTAATAACCTCCTTCTTATTGATAAATGTTATGCCTTACACGCAATTATTCTCTACAAAAGGCTTAACTTCCTTTTTTTATCCGGAGATAATTCAGGTAACTAATAAATGTTACTGTAAGGATGATGATATAATTATTTATAGAAGAAAGGAGAGATAGGATGGAGCTCGAATGCGCAAGATGCAAAGTAAACGTGAACCCTGATGATCTTTACAACTACCACGGCCAGGATCTGTGTGAGGATTGCTACATGGGTGCAATGCAGGCGCCTAAAACCTGTGATGTGGCTGCTACCCATCTGGCTAAACAACACCGCCAGGCGGCAGGCCAGACAGGAACAGAGGGCTTGCTTGAAATACAAAAAGAGATCTATGAGCTAATCAAGCGTAAAGGCCGGGTTAGCCGTGCCGAGGTGATGGCAGAACTCGATCTGCCGGAATGGGTGCTGAATAAGCAGGTTGCGGTGCTCAGGCACTGTGAACTGGTAAAGGGGCGCAAAGATGAGGACGGAGTATTTCTGGTATTGTTCGACCAATAAAATAGCGATGGTTCTTATGGGCCCTGTACCGGTTCGACTGCGTCTTAAAGAGCGGACAGTCTTTTTGCTATCAGGTTTAAAGGAATAATGGCAATAATTATCGCTATGCCGACTGCTAAAAATGCGCTGCTCAAACCTGGTCCCTGGGCGGCCAGGCCAAAGAAGAGGGCGCCTAAAGCGAAGAATATATCGATCGTGTTTTCCTGGATGCTGACGGTTGTTGCCCTTAACCCGGGTTTGGCCAGTTTAAGCAGCCAGGCGGCAAAAACGAGCGAACTGCCCTGAGAGCCAATCCCGAGGATGATTGCGCAGATGATTACCAGTGCCGGATGAAAATCTATAAAAGCAAAGAGGATAGTCCCAACCCCTAAGGAGAACATCATCGGCCAGGCAATGCGGGAATGCTCGATACGGTCGGACAACGCCCCGGCCGAAAGGGCTCCGATAATGCCGGCCGCACCAAAAATCATAAAGAAATGAGCGGCAGTTGCCCCGGCTACCGGCTCCTTGATATGCAGGGCGGTAAAGGAAATAATAGCGCTGTAAATTGTTGACAAAAGAGCAATCCCCACAATAAGCGGGTAGAGAACCTTGACCTGAAGCGCTTTTGCAAAATTTTTCATACTGCCTATCTTTACTGATGCCGTAACAGTTCTCTCCCCCGGTTTAACCGATGCCAGCAGCAGAAGCGATAGCATTCCGATAATGGCGCTGACAGCAAACCAGCTGTTAAAACCGGAGTTGTCAATTAAGTATATTGCTGTCGCCGGCCCGGCTAGCAATCCTAAGTTGAAAAAGATTCTTAAACTACCGAGGTAGGTGCCAAGGCGTTTGGCCGGCGCCAGCTCGGCAACCATGGTTGAAATACCCGGCAAAAAAACGGCCAGCCCCAGAGCCTGGTAGATGCGGGCAGCGATCAATAGCCAGTATGTTGAACCGAGCATCACGATTAGGGGTGTAGTGGCAAAAGTAAATGCGCCAAAAAGCATCAGCGGCTTGGCTCCCTTTTGATCCATGACCGGTCCGAGAATCAGCCTGAATATTACTGCCGTCAGGCCGAACACTGTGTTTTGCAGACCTGACTGAAAAGGGGTACTGCCGATAGCCAGGCTGTAGGCGGGAAAAGTGGCAATAACGGCAAAAAGGTTGGCCATGAAGAAGAAGACCGATCCGTAAAAATAAGCCCAGTTTTTCCAGCTGTTCTGTTCTGCTGCTCTGTTTTCTGCTGTCAGGGATGCTGCCTCCTCGTGATAACTAAACCTCATAAGGTTACGCTGGTTTGAGGCTGTCGGCTAATTTTTTCCCCACCGTGGCAGCTACATCAGCAGCCACGTAATGGCCGGCTGCGGCGTCAAATAGCACTGTTGCCCAGGCCTTTTTTGTCCCCTTGGGCAGGCGGTAGCATAGGCAGAGAGGCAGGCGGGGTAAAACCCGCCACTCAAAGGCCAGATCTCCCAACCCCTTAAGTTCCCAGCCACCGGCCTGACGGCACTTTGCGCTCAGGCCTTCTAAGTTATCATGCCAGGCTGCTGCCAGCTCATCGCCACAGTAACCCTGAAAAGCCTGCTGGTAGAAAAGGCCGCCGATTTCACTTAAATTAACCCAACGGCCTGCAAGGGGATGGCCGTCGGCTCTTGCCAGGTAGTGCAGCCAGAGCGCTTCAGTTTGCAACGAGGCTGGTTCTCCACTGGCGTCAGTTACTTTTAACCCGGGCCAGCTGATCAGATAATGCAGTGCCAGGAGTTCACCACTCAGGGTTAAGCTGCCGGCTTCATTTATATTAATACTGAGTGCTGCACTTCCGGCGACTTGCTGAGGTGTACGGGTTAGAAGAATATCTCTGTATTGTTTACAGCGTTCCTCAAGCGCGTTCCGCCTTTTGTTTTCATTGACCTCGGAATCAAGGTTATTTCTGTTGTTTTTTTCGCTATAATCATTAGACATCTGATCACCTGTCCGGACTTATTGCTGCGGACATTATAACGGCTTTATATGGACAGCGTCAATGGAACCGCTGATTCTTTGATTCTTATCGCACTGCAGGCAGGAAAACAGCACGTCAGGAAGAACTTAGAAACTTATTAAAGTCAACCTTTTAGTGCACTCCGCATTAAGTAAACTGCGTACTATCTTAATTAGCATGTTGCAAAAAGATAGAGCTTAAGTGATGGGCACTCAGCCGGGCTGCCGGATAATTGATTGAAAGAGAGGTGCATCTATTGAAAATAGGCATAGTTGGTTATGGACGCATGGGTAAACTGATTCGCCAACTGGCGCTTGAGAAGGGGTACCAGGTAGCTGCGGTAATTGATCCTTCCAGTGACGCGGAAGAGATCACAGCCCGCGAGATCAGTACTGCAATATTGCCGCTTGATGTTATAATAGATTTCACCCATCCGGATACGCTTGTTGACAATGTAAAGCTATATGGTGATCTTTATCTGCCGGCGGTGATCGGCACAACCGGGTGGTACAGCCGCCTGAGCGAGGTAGCTACTATTGTCAACCGGGCGGGGACCGGCCTGATCTGGTCCGGCAACTTCTCACTGGGGGTAAACATTTATTTTCAGCTGATTAAAGCAGCGGCCTGCCTGATGGAGCGCTTTGAGCAGTACGATGTGTTGGTCAGTGAAGTGCACCACAGCCAGAAGAAAGACAGTCCTTCGGGAACAGCCGAGATGATCGGGGCCATCTTACTTGATGCGCTGAGCCGCAAAATGAGAATTGTAGCCGGTAACCCGGAAAAACCACTCTGCGCGGAGGACCTGCACATTTCAGCGGCCCGCGGTGGGGCGGTGCCGGGGATTCACAAGGTGGTTTTTGACAGCGAGATAGACACAATTTCCATTGAACATTCTGCCCGCAACCGGTCCGGCTTTGCCGAAGGGGCGCTGCTGGCAGCCGAGTGGATTGTTAATAAAAAAGGCCTGTACAACATCGACGATCTGATGCAGGCGGTGATTGGGGGAGATTAGCGTGAGAACCATAAACGATATTTTCAGGGGAGTGCATACAGCACTGATTACGCCCTTTACTTCGACCGGTGCTGTTGACATCGGGGCTTTTAAACGGTTGGTAGAGTTTCAGATTGAATCCGGAATCGACGGGCTGGTGCCCTGCGGCACAACAGGTGAGAGTTCAACCCTCTCACATGATGAGCACGATCGGGTAATCGCCCTTACCGTCGAGTATGCCGCCGGGCGGGTGCCGGTGATTGCAGGAACGGGCAGCAATGCTACTATTGAAGCTGTTCAGCTGTCGCAGCATGCCGAGCAGTCCGGTGTAGATGCCGTATTGCTGGTGAGCCCCTACTATGTCAAGCCGACCCAGAAGGGCCTTTACCTGCACTTTAAGGCGGTTGCCGAATCGGTATCAATCCCCTGTATCGTTTATAACATTCAGGGTCGAACCGGGGTAAACGTAGAAAATGAAACGCTCCTGCGCCTGATGAACGAGAACCCCAATATCGTCGGGGTGAAGGAGGCATCGGGCAGCCTGGAGCAGATGAAAAACCTGCTCGGGTTGCGCCGGGAGCAATTCGTGGTGCTTTGCGGAGATGACAATATGACTGTCGATCTGATCGAGGCAGGAGGCAACGGGGTTGTTTCGGTGGCAGCAAACCTGATCCCGCGCCAGATGAAGGAGATGGTCCACAGTGCTCTTGATGGCAACCTGGCCAGGGCGCGGGAGATTGAAGCGCAGCTGATGCCATTTTTTAAAGCCTGTTTTGTTGAAACCAACCCGATTCCGATCAAGACGGCAATGGCGATGAAAAATTGGTGCAAGGAAGAATTTCGGCTGCCGATGTGCTCTCTTTCCCGGGATGAGCACTACGAAATAATCCGCCAGGCGATGGAGGCTCTTGATATACAGGAAGCCGGCATCCGTAAAGTAAACATTTAAGGCAAGGAGTGTTGTACCGCCTATGGCTAAAATAAATGCCCATTACCGCAAACTAAGCGCAGGCTACCTTTTTCCGGAAATCGGCCGCCGGATTGCGGCTTACCAAAAAGAAAATCCGCAGGCAAAAATTTTCCGCCTGGGGATTGGCAACACTACCGAACCACTGCCGCCTTCGGTGATTGCCGGGTTAAAGGATGGAGTTGAAAGGCTTGCTTCCCCTGAGACATACAGCGGTTACGGTGACGAGCAGGGCGAACTTGACTTGCGCGAAGCGCTATCCCTTCTTTACCGTCAGAGGGGTGTAAATCTGGAGCCTGACGAAATATTTGTCAGCGATGGAGCCAAGCCCGATTCCGGCAATATCCAGTCGATCTTTGGAGAGGGTAACCTGGTTGCTTTCCAGGATCCCGCCTATCCGGTTTACGTTGATTCAAACGTTATTGCCGGCCGCTCTGGCAGCTATAACAGTGCAAGCGGTTCTTATGCCGGCTTCTTTTATATGAGGTGCAGTGAAGCGAATGGTTTTATCCCTGAACCGCCGGCCGCAAAAGCAGACCTGATCTATCTCTGCAGCCCCAACAATCCGACCGGTGCTGTGGCCAGCCATGAGGAGCTGCAAAAATTTGTTGACTACGCTAAGGCAAATCGCGCGGTAATTATCTTCGATGCTGCTTATGCCGAATTTATCACCGATCCTGCGCTACCCCGCTCGATCTACGAAGTAGAGGGGGCATTGGAGTGTGCTATCGAAATCAACAGTTTTTCAAAATCGGCCGGTTTCACCGGGGTCAGGCTCGGCTGGGCGGTTGTTCCAAAGGCTTTAGTGGTTGAAGATAGTGAGCCGGGCGAAGTAAACCGGCTTTGGTTGCGCCGTCAGACCACATTTTTTAACGGTGCTTCAAATATCGCCCAGCGGGGCGGACTGGCTGTACTGTCACCTGCGGGGCAGGAGCAATGCAGAGCGGTGATCCACTACTACATGGAAAATGCGCGTTTGATCAGGGAAGGGCTGCAGAAAATCGGTTTAACCATCTATGGTGGTTTCAATGCGCCTTACCTCTGGCTGAAAACACCGGGTAACCTATCTTCCTGGGAATTTTTTGATAAATTGCTTGATGAAACACAGGTAGTAGGCACCCCGGGTTCCGGTTTCGGCCCGGCCGGCGAAGGTTATTTTCGCCTCAGCGCCTTTGGCCATCGCGCCGATATCGAGGCCGCAGTGGAGCAGATCACTGCCAAGCTTAGATTGTAGTTTCGACATGAATAATGAGGACGATAAAAAATAATCTTACATATTTAAGAGAGAGCCCTTAACATCCCTTTCCCATTATTGAAGATCTTTTTTGCTCCCTCTCCCCCAGAGGGAGAGGGGCGGGGTGAGGGGGTAAAAAATCAATGGAGGCTGCACCAATGACCGAAAAAAGATTCCCCCTGTCCCGGGCGGAGCTGGAAAAGATTGCCGAAAAATATCCAACCCCTTTTCATCTCTATAACGAAAGAGCAATCCGCGAGAACGCCCGCCAATTCTACAAAGCTTTCTCCTGGGTGGAGGGCTTTAAAAACCATTACGCAGTTAAAGCCTGTCCCAACCCTACCATTCTCTCCATATTACTTGAAGAAAAAATGGGCGTTGACTGCAGTTCTTTGCCGGAGCTGATCCTGTCTGAAAAAGTAGGTTTTCGCGGCGAAGATATTGTTCTTACCTCCAATGACACTCCTGCGGAAGAGTTTATCGAAGCGGCTCGCCTGGGCGCTGTTATAAATTTAGACGATATCGGCCATATTGAACTTCTCGAAAAAAGCGTCGGCATTCCCGAGTTGATCTCTTTCCGCTATAACCCCGGGGATGCCCGCACCGGAAATGTTCTAATCGGTCTGCCCCAGGAAGCCAAGTACGGTGTGACCAGGGATCAGGTGGTGGATGCCTTCCGGATCATGAAAGAAAAAGGGGCTAAACGCTTCGGGCTTCATACGATGGTGGCCTCCAACGAGCTCGAAAATAGCTATTTTATTGAAACGGCAAGGATGCTCTTTGAACTGGCTGTTAAAATTAAGGCAGAGAGCGGGGTTGCAATTGAACTGGTTAACATGGGCGGCGGAGTAGGCATACCTTACCGGCCTGAAGATAAAGCGGTTGATCTGAATTTAATTTCGGCTGGGATGAAAGAACTCTACGA
>CAYGHB010000087.1:0-7053 GCA_964349375.1 uncultured Syntrophomonadaceae bacterium
ACAATGAGCGGATTTCGATTACCTCGTTCCGGATGATTTTTGCCTGCGTCGGGGTGCTACTGGCCGGAGCGCTGGCAATGCCCCTGGTGAGCATGGGTGGTGAAGGAGCGGCCGGTTTTAGCTTCATGGGTTTAGTGCTAGGCGGGGCAATTACCCTGATTACCCTGCTCTGTTTCTGGTTTACCGCTAAGGCCAAAACGCTGCCGCGCACAGAACTGACCCCGCCTTTTAAGGAACAGCTAACAGTTGCCCTGAAGAATTTCCCCTTCCTGATGCTGATGGCCAGTTACGCCCTGCAATCAGTGGCTGTTGGCATCTTGATGGCCGGATTGATTTACTTTATCATGCATGTGATGAAGCTGCCCGAGGCGGCCATGTCGATCGTGCTGCCGATTCTTTTTGTAACGGCGATTGTTTTTATCCCAATCTGGGTCAAGGTGGGCGCTAAAATCGGCAAGATTAAGGCTTACCGGATCGGCCTGCTGATACTGGCCGCAATGCTAGCATCCCTCTATCTTAGTTCTCCAGCACAGGTGCTGCTCTTTTACGCGCAGGTTTTTGTGCTCGGGATCGGTTTTTCCAGTTTTCAGCTCTTCCCCTTCTCGATGCTGCCCGATACGATTGAATACGACCAGATGAAGTCGGGGATGAGACGGGAAGGGATTTTTTCCGGGGTTTGGGCTTCGGGGCAGAAACTGGCTTACTCGGTCGGCCCCGGCATTGTCGGGTTTGCCCTTTCATTGTCGGGCTTTACCCGGGGCGATGTGCAGCCGGATAGTGTGGCAATGGGCATCCGTATTGTCTTTTGCCTGTTGCCGGCCCTATTGTTGCTGCTCAGCTTTATACCGTTTAATCGCTACGACCTGACCGAGGAACGATTTAAGGAAATCAAGGCGGTTATTGCCGGGAAGGCTTAAAAAAAGCAAAATCCCCGGAGCTGTCGATGATGTTCGGGGGCTTCTCTAGCGGGTAAGCCCGAGTATCGCTTTTGCTTCTTCGACAGTAGCAGGCTCCCTGCCTACTTCGCGGGCTAATCGAACCATGCGCTCCACAAGCTGGGCATTGCTTTTGGCAGGTTCGCTGCCCTTGTAATAGAGGGTATCTTCCAGCCCCGTACGGGCGTTGCCACCCAGCATTATAGCCATCAAAGTTGTACGCAGGTGGTGCCGTCCTACGGCGATAACCTGCCAGGTTGAACCCTCAGGCAGAGCATCGATCATGTTCAGCATAACGCGTGCACTGGCTGGTGCGCCGCCGCGAATGCCTAATACAAGGCTGATATGAAGTGGCGCTGTTAAGGTGCCTTTTTCGACCATCTCTTTTACATTAACGATGTGGCTAAAATCGTATATTTCTATTTCCACTCCGATATTCTGCACATTACAGCCCTGGATATAAGCTTCATTAAATGAAACGGGGTTGTAAAAGGTTGTTGCCCCGTAGGGTGTTCTAAATTCAAAGGTACCGGCTTTAATGGTGTGCATTTCCGCCTGGGGATTAATAGTAAGGAGGTTGTATCTTTCTTCAAGCGAAGGCATAATGATCCGGTTATCGTTATCCATCCGGATGCCGATGCCGTTACCGATCTGCCTGATGATCGGGCATTTTTCGTCAATGAGGGTAAGGATATGGCTGTAGAGATCCACATCGCCAGAGCTCTGCCCTCCGCTATCCCTGGCCTGAATATGAACGATCGCAGCGCCGGCATTATAGCAGTCAAGGGCGTCCTGGGCCTGTTGTTCAGGGGTGATCGGCAAAGCCGGATTAGCTGACTTATCATGAACACCCCCGGTAATTGCTGCTGTAATAATTACTTTTTCGGTCGATAGTAAATCAGGTTTCATAACAAACCTCCTCTTTACAAGACCCAGTCAGGGGTATTATGTAACACTATCATGGCATGTTGCAGTGATCGAGTCAATATAGTTGATCTGATTTCAATAGATCACTTAAATAGCGATTTAAAGCGCTAAGTTTCAGCAGATTCGGAGTAATGGAGTACCAGACAACATCTTCAACCGCCTTGTACCACCGAGTCTGGTCCGCAGGTAAACATTTCCCGTGCCTTTAGAGGCAAAACCGATTATGGCGCTCTCTTCTGCCCCCGTGGTTGATTTAAGCTTATCCAAAATTGTTACTCCCGCAATCTCCGGGGTAATAATGATCATTCTTCCTTCAGAAGCCAGGTAATAAGGATCGACGCTATTTCAGTCTTTTTGCCCATGTTTTTGACTAATTATAATAATACTTTGATTCACGTATTATATTACATAAAAATATCTTCACATATGGAATTATAAGTAAACTTGTTCTTAAATGCAATACAGATCATAATAATTTTTTTATAAGTTCGTTATAGACGATTGACAAACCCTACCTAATCTCATACAATACGAAATAATATACGTAAATACTATTTCCGCAATTTAAAAACAAACAAGCTACGCCATCAGTTCATTTATTAAATGGAGGAAAGAAGAATCGAAAAAACTCAATGGACATTTCTTACCAACCACGGCCGGGTCCTTGCCTATCTGGCCAAGTTTCCCCAGACCACAACTCGAAAGATCGCCCAAGAGGTAGGGATCACGGAGCGGGCAATTCAAAAAGTAATCCATGATCTGGAAGCCGATGGCTATATTGTCCGTCACAAAGCAGGCCGGAACAACAACTACACAATCCATCCCGAAATGCCGATGCGCCACCGGATGGAGCGTGAGCATGCCGTTGGCAACCTGCTGCTTGCACTAGGCTGCGATCTTCAGGACCTGGCCCAGGATTAGTATGGCATCAGTCGCCTCTGTCATCAAATATTTTTCGCGGGTATGTATCTATATTCTCTTGATCGGACATAGCCGTTTCACTGGTAACGATGGCATAATAACCGTCCCGAGTTGTTATCCAAATATAAAACCAAAGAGATCGCTGGATTAGTTTAAAGCGAAGAGGCGAAACGAATGTCATTTGCAACCTGTTTATACTGTATTGATGGTAGGACCCACCTGCCTTTGATTAATTGGATTAAAGCATACTATGGCGTTGAATTTGTTGATTTGATTACCGAGCCTGGGATGGTTGAACTGCTTGCCTGCGGTTTTCATGATAATACAACGCTGATCAACAAGATACGACTATCGATGGAAAAACACCGAACAAAATTTTAATCCCTGCTGGTCATTACGATTGTGCCGGTTGCTCAAAAAACAACCTGGAACATAAAAAAGATATCGAAAAAGCGGTAAGGAATATCAGGGAATTATTTCCGGGGGTTCCTGTATGCGGAGTATGGATCAATGAATGCTGGACCGTTGGAGAAATAGTTTCGCCATAACTATTGTGAGAGAGAATGATCATTAATGGAAAACAGAAATATTAAAAAAATCCTGGTAGCGAACAGGGCCGTACCGGCGGTAAGGATTCTTCACACCTGCCGAGATCGCAAGATTAGAACTGTAGCTGTTTACAGCACCCCTGATCGACTGGCTCAACATGTTATTATGGCTGATGCTGCAGTTCATATCGGTGAAGCACCGCCGAGAGATTCCTATTTAAATATTGAACGAATTGTTAATGCTGCCCTTGAATACGAAGTGGATGCGATTCACCCCGGCTGGGGTTTCCTATCTGAAAACGAAGGATTTGCTGCAGCAGTGATTGACGCCGGATTAGTATGGATTGGTCCCTCGCCTGAAGTAATCCGGGCCATGGGCGATAAAAGAAAAGCCAAACAGATTGCCGAGGAAGCCGGTCTTCCTTTGATCCCTGGTATAAATGATGAAACCAATCCTGAAGCAATTAAGGCCTGGATGAATAGAGAAAACATTGCTTACCCCCTGATGATCAAGTCTTCTGCCGGTGGCGGAGGCAAGGGTATGCTAAAGGTGGAGAATGACGAGCAAATCCAGCTGGCCCTGGATCAGGTTCGTTCTGAGGGCATGAAATATTTTGGTGACGATGCCATCCTTATTGAAAAATATATCGAACGGGGGCGTCACCTGGAAGTGCAAATCATTGCCGATATGCACGGCAACATCCTGCACCTGTTTGAACGTGAGTGTACTATTCAGAGGCGCAACCAGAAAATCATCGAAGAAGCGCCTGCACCGACCCTGGATGATCAATTGAGGCAGCAGCTTTATGATGCTGCTATTCGCCTGATGAAAAAGATCAATTATACCTCTGCCGGGACTGTAGAATTTCTCTTTGATTCAAAAACCCGCCAATTTTATTTCCTTGAAGTCAATACCCGCCTGCAGGTGGAACATGGAACTACTGAACTGCTGACCGGTCTTGATATTGTCGCCATGATGATCGATATTGCCATGGGCAAGCCATTGCCTGTTACGCAAACGCAAGTCCATCCCAACAGATGGGCCCTCGAAGCGCGCCTGAACGCCGAAGACCCTGTGACATTCAGCCCTTCTTATGGCCATTTGACTAGGCTTATCTCCCCCCAGGGACCGGCAGTGCGAATTTCTCCTGGATATTACGAGGGAGCAGAAATTCCCCCTTATTATGACTCACTGATTATGCTGATTAAAGCAACCGGGGCCGACCGGGAAGGTGCTATCAGGGTTATGGACCGTTCGATTAGTAAAAACCTGAGGGTCGAAGGTGTTAAGACTTTGGCGCCACTGCTGCTGAGCATCATCAGGCACCCCAAGTTTATTGCCGGGGAATACTCAACCCGCTTTATAGAAGAAAATATGGACGAGCTCGTTTCTATGTTTAAAGAAAAAGACAGTGAAGATGAACTGCGTAAAATCGCCCGCTATGTTGCTGAAGTTACTGCACTGGGCACTCCAAAATGGATTTGAGGGTTTAAGGATGGATAAGGCAGCACATTATAGCATTTTTAAACCCGGGTTGTCGCCCAAGATCCTGGTAGACAAAGTCAGAGGTCTTGAGGGAGTTTGCCTGACTTCAACTTCAATGCGGGATGCTGGACAATCAGATTTTAAGAACCGATTACGCATTTACGACCTGAAGTCGCTGGCCACTCATTACAATAATATGGGCCTTTTTAGCGTGGAATGTCACGGTGGAGCTCGCTGGCATGTCGGGATCATGAATCGGAAAGAGGATCCCTTTGAAGAGATCGCGTTGCTGCGAAAATTGATGCCAAATGTGATGCTGCAAACCCTGATCCGCGAAACCAACCTATGGGGGTATCGCCCCTACGCACCCAACGTGATCAGGCATGTTGTTTCAAATGTCGATATTGATATCTGGCGATGCTTTTCATTTTTAAATGATATCAGAAACATGAGGGTTGTAGCGGAAGTAGTAATGGCACGTGAGAGGTTATTTGAACCGACTATCTGTTTTACCCAGGCTGATTGGGCAACAAATGAATACTACCTGGGTATAACCAGGGATATAGTTGATCTGTGCTCCGGCACCAATGAGATTATCCTCTGTATTAAAGATATGGCTGGAGTGGGTAGCCCTACCCGAATAAGCAGCCTGGTAAACGCCATCAAGCAAAAGTATCCTGACCTGGTTATTCAGTACCATCGGCATACCACAGACGGGATGGCCCTCCCTGCCTTGATTGCAGCAGCTAAAGCAGGCGTGAAGATACTAGATGTTCAGGAAGATTCCCTAACCCGTTTTTACGGCCAGGCCCCGATTTTAAGCCTTCAGGCTGGACTGGAAGAAGAAGGTATCCCGGTTCACCTGAACCGGAAGGAAGCAGAATCGGCAGTTAATACGGTGCGCGCTTGGATCAGACAATATGATTGGGCAGAGTCACCCTTCAGGGGATTCGATTACGGCGTTACGAAACACCGGATGCCGGGCGGGGCCTTCCCCAGTTCTTTTGAACAGGCCGAACAGGGCAATTTTCTGCACTTAATGCCGGAAATCCTAGAACTTATGTCTCTCTATAATAAGATCATCAATTACTTTGACGTCACCCCCGGATCACAAATAACATGGACAACCTGCAGCAGTATTGTTAACCGCTATATGAAAGAGAAGGGTGAAGCAGGCGTTACATATATTATCAACCTGGTCAGAAAATTTGTGGAAGAAAAAAATCAGGTCTTTGCGGATATGGATCAGGAAGAACAGGACGAACTGCTTACTGTTTTTTCCGTGGCATCAAGTGATTTTCAAAATTTGCTGCTCGGAAAGTATGGCAAGCTGCCTGTAGGTTGGCCTGATGAATGGGTTTATAGAAGCGCTTTCGGTGCAGAATGGGAAACTTCAATTAGAAACCGTAATCAGCTTTCACCACTGGATTTACTGAAAAACGAAAATTTAGAAACACAACGAAAGGATTTAACTGCCGCTATCGGCAGAGAACCAATTGAAGAAGAATTCATCCTCTACCTAATGCATCCCAAAGATACTATTGAATTCATTTTATTCCGGGATACTTACAGCGATGCACCCCTGGTGCTGCCAACTACAATCTGGCGAAAAGGGCTTTCCAATAAGGGCAGCAAGGTTGAATTCGACTTTTGGGCCAAACCTTGCTGTATCGAACTTGTATCGGTGGGTGGCGAGTGCGACGGTTATATTCACGTATTAATGAAAGTAAATAATAAAACCCAGGTCTATGCTGTTGATACCGGCAAAACTATTAAAAAACCGCTTAGGATGGCTGAAAAACCGGGAGAAATCGGCTCACCGATTAGCGGCAACCTTTGGAGAATCGGCAACTCGGAGAGGGGCGCCCTAAAAGTTGGAGATTTGGTGTGTAAGGGTGAAGAGATTGCCAATATTGAAGCTATGAAAATGGAAAACGCCGTAACAGCGCCGTTCAACGGGCAGATTGAAGAAATATGCACCAAGCTTAACGATATAGTACAGGAAAGGCAAGCCCTATTGGTTATAACACCAACCTGATTCCATAGATCTTAAATCCGGGGGACTTAAGATGCCACTCTTTATCTGCTTACCAAGGACCCAAGAGCTATTACTGATCTGATTACTTATATACTTCATCGTGCGGACCGACAGAAACAGGAACAAAAGTATCATCCTGAATACCTGCATTCCCGCCAATTCATAACGAGGTTACCAATTAAACTGGCATAAACCACT
>CAYGHB010000088.1:0-6966 GCA_964349375.1 uncultured Syntrophomonadaceae bacterium
GGCAGATCGGCAACCGGGTAAACCACCAGGCTGCTGCCCACTACCAGCATGAAGTCACATTCATACTGCATTTTATGCTGCAACTCAAAAAAGAAAGTAGGCATCGGATCACCAAAAAGAACCACCTCAGGCCTCAGCACGCTAAAACAGTTATGACAAACCGGCGGGATCCGCTTTAGCTCAACCTGCTGGACCAGCTCTTCAAAGGGATATTTCTTTTTACAGCCCTGGCAGTAGCCGGAGCGCAAGTGACCGTGCACTTCCCAGACCTTTTTCGACCCCGCTTTAACATGCAGGCCGTCAATGTTCTGGGTGACCAGCCCCTTGATGAAACCCATTTCCTCCAGCTGGGCCAAAACCCGGTGACCCTCGTTCGGCTCGGCCAAAGTTATTTTCGAAAAGCGGCTGAAGCCGGCTTCGTAGAATAAACGGGGATTATTCTGCAACACATCAACCGAGGAGACGGCAATCGGGTCAACTTTTTCCCACAAACCGGTGCCCGGTGAGCGGAAATCGGGTATACCGCTGTCGGTGCTGATTCCGGCGCCGGTTAGGACATAGAAGCGTTCATTTTCCCGGATTAAATCAGCCAACTGCTGGATCTGTTCTGCGTAGCTCACCTTGTCACCCCGTTTTACTTCTCTTTTACCCCTGCGCCCAGGGGGCAGCAGAGAGACGTCGCCTCACGATCGGTCAACTCTGGTTCCGTTACATTTATAATATCGTAAAAATCGCCCCAAGGCGAATAAGCTATATTGTGCTTTTCGCAATTTAGCGCCAACTCCTCACGGGCAAAGATCAAATCGGCCCAGGAAGCGCCAAAACGGTCGTTGCTGCCGTCGCCGATATAGATTACCGGGCGGCCTGCCGCTTTCTGCTGCACCACTATTCGCGCCTTACAGTTGCCGCAGACTAGACAAGTCGGGTGGGCATGGGGATTTAAAATTTCCAGCAGCCCCTGGTCATTAAGGAAGGTATCATTGCGGCAGATCAGATCAACTTCTCCAAGCAACCCGCTTCGCTCAAGAATCGGTTCGATGTAAAAACCAAGGCCATCGCTGGCGATAATCACCGGGTTATTACCAGCCCGCGCTTTTTGTAAGAAAGTCTTAAAACCCGGCCTGATCTCGGCCCACTCTAAGGCCTTGTTCCTTAATTTATCCAGGTCTGCCGGCAGCAGGGTAACTTCTGCCTGCAGCCAGCTCTTAATCGGGATCTGCTTGGCCTGGTAGCTTCGATCAATCTCTATGAATTTTGTGCCGCCAAAAAAAAGTCCCAGCTCAGTAGTAATATCCCTGGTGGTAACTGTGCCATCAAAATCTATAACATAAGCAGTTTCAGGTGCCATTAATACCTCCATAAATTAGAAAATTTTGGCCAGTGCTATTTAAGCAGCTCTATGATTTCAAGAGGGCTGGCCGCTAAAAACCGGGCTCCTGCGGCTTTCAGTTCTTCTGCCGGGCGGAAACCCCAGAGTACAGCGGCCGGGTAGAAACCTCCGGCATAAGCTGTTTTCATATCAGTATCGGTATCCCCCGCATAAACGATCGCGGATGGTTCCAGATTCATCTTTTTCGCTATCTTAAGCGCACCGGTTGGATCGGGCTTGCGAGGCATGTTCGGACCGATACCGATCACCTCCAAAAAACGCCAGGGGGAAAGCAGTTTTTCCACCGTAAGCAGGGCAAACTGATGCGGTTTATTGGAAAATATCGCTTTCGGCACCGCCATCTGCTCCAGGAGATCAAGCATCTCCGGCACACCGGCATAGGGTTCGGTGTGATCGGCCCAGCGCCGGCCATACTCTTCCTTTACTTCTTCAATTAACAGATCGAGATTACCGCCCGACCAGGCTGCTTCAGGAAAAGTCCTTTTCACCAACAGGTCTATACCGTCGCCGACAAAGTAGCGGTAAGCATCTACCGGGTGCCCGGGGTAGCCCCTTTTCTCCAGAATTGCGTTTACCGATAAAACTAAATCCTTAAGGGTATCGAGCAGGGTGCCGTCAAGGTCAAAGATAATCGCTTTAAACTTCAAGGATTGACTCCTTCCGGATTGTAAGTTGGTTTAACTGGTTCAACTACCGGCTTCTTTCAGGTCTTTCTTGTAGTATAAGGCGCCCACCGGACAGGCATCAACACAGAGTGTGCACTGTGTGCAGATCGACTCGGCCAGGGGCAGATCTTTAAAAGTGGTAACAATCCTCTTGATGCCCCGGTTGGTAAAACCGATCGCCCCTACTTTCGCCTCCACCCGGTCGGCCCAGATACATTGACCGCAAAGCACGCAGCGGCTGCGGTCAAAGGCAAACTCTTCAGGACTTTCGTCTATTTCGAATTCCCTGACGATTGAGGGAAAGCGTTTCTGCTTCAAGTGGAGCCCTCGCTCTTTGGCAATGGTCTGTAGAGCGCAGTTTTTGTTGGCCGGGCAGGCGCTGCATTTAAGATTATGATCTGAAATGATCAACTCAAAAGCAGTTTTAACCAGCCGGTCAATACAGGGGCTCCCGGTTTTTACCACCATATTTTCTACGACCGTTTTGGTGCAGGAGGTAACAGGGTGATTGATCCCTTCAATTTCTACAAAGCAGAGTCTGCAGCCGGCATTGGGCCTTTCTACTTCCCTGATGGCGCAAAGGTGAGGAATATAGATCCCGTTGTCAAGGGCCGCCCAGAGCAGCTTCTGACCTGGCTTCACTTTAATCTGCTGACCGTCAATGCTGATAGTGATCTGATCGCTCATGCGTTTTTCCTCTCTTTCTCCGGAGGCAACATCGGCGGGGAAAGTTTGACCACCGCAGTATACTCCGGTGGGCAGGCTTTCAGGCAATTATCGCACTTAACGCATTTCTCCTGGTCAATTTCTTTCAGACCGTCTTCCCTGGTGAAAATCGCTTCTGTCGGACAGCTGCCGACGCAAACATTGCACAGCTTACTGCATTTACGAGGCAAGATATAGTAGAGGATCAGATCCTGACAAACCAGGGCCGGACAGCGGCCCTCTTTAATATGCGCATCGTATTCATCCCGGAAATATTTCAAGGTTGTTAAAACCGGGTTAGGCGCCGTCTTCCCCAGGTTGCAGAGCGAGCCGTCACGCACATCCTCACCGAGTTCTTCCAACAAAGTTAAGGTTTGTTCATCACCTTTGCCTTGCGTAATATCAGTTAAAATATCGAGCATCTGCTTGGTGCCGAGGCGACAGAAGGTGCACTTGCCGCATGATTCATGCTGGGTGAATTCTAAAAAGTAGCGGGCCACTGATACCATGCAGTCGTCCTGGTCCATCACCACCAGGCCGCCGGAACCCATAATGGCCCCCGCCTCCTGCAGTGAATCAAAGTCAATAGGCACATCAAGCGCTGATTCCGGCAGACAACCACCCGAAGGACCACCGATCTGAACCGCCTTAAACTCGCGTCCCTTTGGCAGGCCGTCGCCCACATCGTAGATCAACTGGCGCAGAGTGGTACCCATCGGCACCTCCACCAGTCCAGAATTAACCACCTTGCCGACCAGCGAAAACACCGCCGTGCCGGGGTTGTCCGGGGTGCCAATCGCTTTAAACCAGGCGGCGCCGTTTTTAATGATTAGCGGCACATAAGCAAAGGTTTTAACATTGTTCAGTACCGTAGGCAGGCCGCGGTAACCTTTTTGGGCCAGGCGGGGTGGGCGGCTCTCAGGCATCCCCATCTTACCTTCCATTGAATTGACCAAGGCGGTTGCTTCGCCGCAGACAAAAGCGCCGGAGCCCTGGAATATTTCCAGGTCAAAGCTAAAGTCACTGCCAAGAATGTTACCGCCCAGCAACCCCTTGGCCCTGGCCTGATCAATAGCCTCCTGCACATGCTCCACCGCCCGCGGGTACTCGGCGCGAATGTAAAGAAAACCTTTATCGGAGCCAACGGCGTAGGCGCAGAGGATCATCCCTTCCAACACCAGGTGTGGGTCGGATTCGAGAACGCTGCGGTCCATAAACGCCCCCGGGTCACCTTCGTCGGCGTTGCAGATCACGTAAACCTGGTCACCGCCGGACTTGATGCAGGCCTCCCATTTCAGGCCGGCCGGAAAACCGGCCCCGCCCCGCCCTCGCAGGTTAGCCTCCTTGACTTCATCAAGCACCGCTTGCGGTTCAGCGGCCAGTGCCTTAGCCAGGGCGCTGTAACCATCGCGCGCCAAATAACTGTCGATGTTGCGGGTATCGATAAAGCCACACTGCTCGAGAATCAACTTCTGTTCATAAACCCCGCGGGGAAATTCAGCAAAGGTGGGGAAAACATCATTCGGCTCCAGGGCAGCCATCGCATATTCATAGCAGGGATCATCTCCGGCCAGGAAATCCTCAACCAGCCGGCGCACCAAGCCGTCATCCAAGTGTCCATAACAAATCGGCGGAAAGCCGGGTTTGGCGATTACCGCCAACGGCTCGGCATAACAGTGTCCCATGCAGCCCACTTCTATAACCTCAGCGTCGAGCCCCTTGGCCCCAATCTCGCGGATAAAATCATCTTTAGCTTGCAGTGCTCCGGCAGCCACTCCGCAGGTAGCGGTGCCAACCAGCACCCTGGTTTTTTCAGCTGCGGCATTTGTAACCAGCCCAGCCTCGCTGCGCAATTTTTCGTAGCGCTCAAGGGGAGATACATTACTCAACTGCTTTCACCCTCTCCCTCAACCGGCAGATCGGCTTTTACTTCGCTCTCTTTGGTCACACCGTTTTCCTGTAAAGCAAGCATAATCCCGTCCACCCTGGTCGGGGTAACTTTTCCTTCAACCACCTCATCAACAACCACAACCGGAGCCATGGTGCAGCAGCCGACACAGGCCACCCTTTCTAAGCTGTACAGCCGGTCTAAGCTGGTTTCGCCTTCCTTAATCTCCATTCTTCTCTCAAATGACTCAAGGGCAATTTTACCCCCTATCATATAGCAGGCGGTGCCCATACACACTTTTACCTGGTGCTTTCCCGGCGGAGTTAAGCGGAATTGGTTATAAAAAGTAGCCAGGCCGTAGACATCGGCTGCCGGAACCTGCAGATCAGCGGCGATCATTTCCATGGCCAGCGCCGGCAGGTAACCTAGTCTGGACTGCACATTTTGAAGGATGGGAATCAGGTTTTCGGTGGTTTTTTCTTTTTCTTTCAGTACTTCTTCTACACTGGCAATAATCTGTTCTCTTTCACCTTCAACTAACTGCAACGATTACATCTCCCTCTGGTTCAACTGGACAATTGATACATTTATGATTATAACCTTTTCATAAACATATTTCATCTATCAGGTAAAGTTTTACCGATTTAAAAGCCGCTGGCAGGAATTCTTACCCAGAGGTCGAAATAGTTAAAATGTATTGAAGATGCAGACTGAGTGAAGCCGCTTGCCATCAAACAATACCTTTTAAATCGAGATTTTTCAAAGGAGGCCTCCTTTCGATGTCTGAAGAGTGGTATGTCTAGAAGAACCAGGCTCAGCAGGGTCCTTACACCTGGACCCAATTATATCAGGAAGCATAAACAGGCCGGATTATTCCCGAAGATTTAGTGTGGAACAAGGCCCTTAAGAACTGGGTTCCCGCCTCCGAGGTTCCAGGGTTAATTCCCCAGGTTGGACAGGTGGCTCAATTCAGCCAGGTGCCTCCCCCGATGCCGGCTTCTCCCTCTCTACCTGCCGCCTCTGCTCCCAGCGAAGGCCGCGGCCTGCTTGTGGCATTTATTGCAGCTTTAATAGTCTTCCTTGGTCTGAGTGGTTATACTGTATATCATTTCTTTTTCTCCGACAGAGGCCAGACAGCCTCTGAAACAACCACACTGACGGAAATAACAACCACTCTTCCCACAACTACGGTAGCGCCGCCAACCACTACGACAGCACCGCCAACAACCACGGCTGCAACAACCGCAGCTACAACTGCTACTACAGCTACAACTACCGCTACCACAGCCACAACTGCTACGACCGCAACCACAGCTACTACCGCAACGACCGCAACGACACCGACCGCTAGCACATCCTGGTGGGTAATTGAGTGAGTTTTTTACGATATTCAAAAGCTATGCGGGTAGAGGTTTTTTATAAATCTCTACCCCATTTACATAAAAAATTTGGCAGGATAACCCGTTTTTTATTTTGATGTATATCATACGCATAATAATTCTGGCTGCACTTTATCCACCGGCCAGTTCATTTGTTTTGCTGCTGATCCCTTATTGATGATCACACCACATTTCCGGAGGTAAGAGATGAAATCCTACATGATCAGGAAGAGTGACGAAGGCAGTTCTGTTGAAATGGCAGAGGGAATCCGACGCAGGACGCTTGCCCATGGCGACAGGACTGTGATCTGCGAATTTAGTTTCAAAAAAGGAGCTGTTGTTCCTTCGCATAGCCATATTTTTGAGCAAACCGGATACCTGATCTCCGGGAAATTACTATTTACGATTAATGGTGACGAGCGCGAGGTTAACCCGGGCGACGGCTGGTGCATCAGAGCCAATGTGGAACATTCGGCCCTTGTGCCTGAGGATACCGTACTGGTTGAGGTATTCTCACCGGTCCGGGAAGACTATTTATAGCACAAGCTTTTACTGGACTTTGCAGATCAGCTCTTCGCGGTAGCCGGTAATGACCCTGACATAGCCACGGAGCATGGCGTTTACTTCTTCGTCACCGCTGTCAACCAGAAGAGAGCCGTGCTCAAGAGCAAGAATCTTTTCCTTTGTCGCAACCACTATTATGTTTTCCTTGCCAACCTGCCTGATCACTGCAGCGCTAATCTGCTGATTGCCGCGACCAAAGATATAACCCTGACCGCCGATTACGGTAACAATAATTTTAGCTTCCTGACAGCGAATCAGGTCCAGCAGATCTTTTTCCCCGACATCGGCAGCAAGTAACTTTCCATCCCTGACTACATCAACACCCAGCAAGGTATTCTTTAATCCCAGCTTCTCCATAATTGGCCCGATCGTGGA
>CAYGHB010000089.1:0-3868 GCA_964349375.1 uncultured Syntrophomonadaceae bacterium
ATGGTCCAGCATCATTGCTCCGGCGCAGATCGAAGCCAGGGGGTTAATCACTCCCAGTCCGGTATACTTGGGCGCCGAACCGCCGATCGGCTCAAACATCGACACTTTACCCGGATGAATATTTCCGCCGGCGGCGATGCCCATCCCGCCCTGGATCATTGCGCCTAAGTCGGTGATAATATCGCCAAAAATATTGTCGGTAACAATCACATCAAACCACTCCGGGTTTTTTACCATCCACATGCAAATTGCGTCTACGTGGGCGTAATCCCGCTCAACTACGGAATATTCTGGGCCGATTTCATTAAAGGTCCGCTCCCAAAGGTCGAAAGCATAGGTTAGCACATTGGTTTTGCCGCAAAGGGTCAGTTTTTTTCGCGATCTTTTATCGCGGCAGTATTCGAATGCGTAGCGCAGGCAGCGCTCTACGCCCATCCTGGTATTAACCGACTCCTGGACTGCCACCTCATGAGGAGTCCCCTTGCGCAGGAAGCCACCGGCTCCGCAGTAGAGGCCCTCGGTGTTCTCGCGCACCACCACAAAATCAATATCATCCGGACCCTTATCCTTAATCGGTGTGTTCACACCGGGAAAGAGTTTAACTGGGCGTAAATTGATATAGAGATCGAGATCAAAGCGCAGTTTCAGCAACAGGCCTTTCTCCAGGATGCCCGGTTTTACATCGGGGTGGCCAATTGCACCCAGAAAGATCGCATCAAAAACTTTGAGCTCTTCCAGCACACTCTCCGGTAGAACCTCCCCGGTGCGCATATAGCGCTCGCCGCCTAAATCGTAATCGGTTGTCTCCAGCTTAAACCCGAATTTATCCTTTGCTGCCTCCAGCACCTTTAAGCCTTCAGTTACCTGTTCGAGTCCGGTCCCGTCGCCGGGCAGCACAGCAATTTTGTACATGTTCATGTTGTTTCCTCCATTTCGCTCTGTCATAGCGGGCAAATTATTTCTTTCTATCATAACCGATCAACCTTTCTTTTGGAACGTTTAGCGCCTTAAAAAAGTAAGCTTAACTGTAAAAAAGGTTACTAATATGATAAAGTTAAGTTTAAAGCAGCATCGTCACGCTTATGCAGCTCTATCACAGGAGGATACATTATTGCGATTGCGTCATTTATTGCTACCTGACCAAAGCCTGAAAAATATCTTTGAGATTGATGTTGATTGCCTGGAAAAGCAGGGTATCAGGGGGATCATTACCGATATGGATAACACCCTTGTGCCCTGGAGCGATCGCGCTGTTTACCCCCGTCTGGCTGATTGGTTTTCCGACCTCAAGAGAAGGGGTTTTAAGTTGGTCATCGTTTCCAATAACACTAGAGACCGGGGCGGCCAGCTGGCGCGCGAGCTGGATATCCCGGCAATCTGGTATGCAATCAAACCCCGGAGGCGTGCTTTCCGTAAAGCCCTTGATTTAATGCAGTTAAAGCCGGGCGAGGTGGCGGTGGTTGGTGACCAGATCTTTACCGATGTTCTGGGTGGTAACCGGCTGGGGCTTTACACTATTCACGTTCAACCGATCTCTGAAGAATTTATTTGGACTAAGCTGATGCGGATGCTGGAACGCCAGTTTTTCAAAGATCTTCGCCGGTAGCGCTGTAGCAGAAAATAATTCCGACATTAGCAGGAAATAACAATAAAGTGAAGAATAATGTCGCTTAAGCCTTTAAAGTATTGGTATTTATCGGTTGACTGGCAGGAAGGGGAAGAAATAAGTAGTAATATTCTCATATATTTGAAATATTACTTGCTAATGCTACAAAATATGGTATAATATATATTTAATAGAATTTGTTTAAAGCCTGTCGATAAAGAGCAAAACTGCCGAAAGGTCGTGACGCAAAGCCATGGGTCTGCAGCCCGCACAGAGGGTATGATTGCCAGGTTGCTGAAGCAGGCGTTTTCTGACTTAAACATATTATTTGACGGACCAGTTTTCGTAAAATTATTTTACTGGCCGGTATGCATAAATTAACTCACCTTAAACGGAGTGGTGATATATGCAAGTTAAAGAAAAAGCGCAAGCCAAAGGCAAGAATAAGCCTAAAAAGCCGATCATTAAAGATTCATTCAAAAAACTTGTAGAACAGTCAAGCCTTTTTATTGCCCTACTAAAAAAAGATAAACAACTTTTGCTGATTACCGGTTCTGTTTTGGCGCTTTTTATCACCGGAATTTTAATCATTGTCTTAAATAGTTCACAGCCCGATAGCGATACCCAGGCTTTATCGGAAATCCCAGGCAATTTAGACAGCAGCATAGCCGATGATGCAGTTGTGGTTGCCGAAGTACTACCGCAACAGCGAAGAAGTGACGGAACGATGGAAGATGGCACCTGGATACCCATTAACCAGTATTTCGATCCTTTTGCCGAGCCGATCAAACTAACCGGAGTGGCAATTGGCGGAACAGGCGGTCCAATGGCCATTATTGAGTCCGGAGGCAACTCTTTTATCGTTAAAGTTGGCGATTATATTGACGACCTCTGGGCTGTTATCGAAATCAAGAGAGAAACGGCAGTCCTGCGGGCTTACAATCAGGAAATCAGATTATTTCTTGATCAACCTCCGCTAACCAGAACGCTTGATCTAAATATGGGGGATGAAGGCCAGGAGGGTAGTTAAATGAGAAGAAAACGCAGAAAATCTGCTGACCATGCAATAAAAAAGCCGTACCTCTTCTTAACTCTTGCAATATTATTGGCCTTTGCCGTTACTCTTAACTGCAGTTTTGGCTTCGGAGCTGAGAGCAGGATCTTAAGCAATACAAGTGATCAGGCTTTTTTAGGTTCAGTAACCGGTGATGGTGGCGATCTGCTCGCTGATTTAATTGATCCGCAAGCAGCAGTCCTGGCTGAACAGCTCTGGGCCGATGCAATAGAAACAGCGCCGTCAACTCCGAGACCCGGCCAGGGCAGCGTTTCAGCGATCTCGCTCGATGTTCGTGATGCCAACATTTTAGATGTTCTTTCTCTTCTTGCTTATAAGATCGGTGTAAACATTATTTACTTAGAGCAGCCGATCCGGATCACTTTTAAGTCAGAAGCATTATCGCCGATCACCACCCTCGAGCTAATCCTTCAAAACCAGGGCTTTGATTATCTGGTGGTTGGTCGCAATTATGTAGTGGCTCAGCGTGAAAGGTTATTTAGCAATTTTACCGAGAGACTGATGCTCACCCGCTATGGCCTCTTTTATGTTTCTGCTTCTTCCATGCAAGATTACCTCGCGCAACTTGGTGTGGATGCCCGCAGTCTGAATGTCGATTCAAATCAGCAGGCTCTGTGGCTTCAGGGAACCCCGATGACGCTCGGCATGGCCCGGGAGCTGATCAATGCACTTGACGTAATGGAAAATGCCGATTTCGCTGTCGGCGGGCTAAGAAAAATCCGGATGCCCGTTGCCGTGGCCAACGGACCCAGGGCTGATGAAGAGCTTGAGGCTTTAATTGATCTGCTCAGTATCCTGCTTGACGGGTTCCGCGATGGGCGCACGGATGTGGACTGGATTTTCTGGGATCACCCCGATCCGGTGCCCAGTATCTTCATGGATTGGGAAAACCCAATCATTAAACCTTACGATATCAAAATGAAAATCACCCGCAACTTTACCGGTGATCAAAGCGATCAGGTTCGCTACTTAATAGCAGAAGGAACCCCAGCAAACATAGATCTTGTTAACCAGATGATAGCGGCTATCAAGTCAGCTCCCACATCACCTCTCTCATTTCCGGATTTGAATGATAGCGCTGATAATGCAAATAATTATGTGGCGCAGTGGGTACCACCAAGCACACAGCAGATACCGGTGATTACCACCTCATATTATCTGTCTTTAAGCGCTGTTCCCCAGGAAGG
>CAYGHB010000089.1:3968-6954 GCA_964349375.1 uncultured Syntrophomonadaceae bacterium
TACCGGTGATTACCACCTCATATTATCTGTCTTTAAGCGCTGTTCCCCAGGAAGGTGGCACCTTAAGCGGCGCCGGTTCCTACAGCAGTGGTTCTACGGTCACCGTAAAGGCAACACCTGCGGAAGGTTACCAGTTTGTCCGCTGGATTGAAGCCGGCTATGAGTTGTCAACCAGCCCATCATACTCTTTTACATTGTACAATGATCGCAGGCTGGAAGCGGTTTTTATCAAATCCGCCGGCGAAGATGATTAGCGTGATTAAATGATTAACAGGCGAAGCCATCCGGACGTTTAATATTCAGAAGTTATGCGTTGCATCACCCTTCACTCCCTCCCCCTTGAGGGGGGAGGGTTGGGGTGGGGGTGAAAAATATAGGTTTTTGGAGATCTCAACATGGAAAACACCACAAAATATCCCGTAACCATGGATCAGCTGCTGACCATGGCTGCCGAACGTAAAACTTCTGATGTACACATTGTGCCCATGGATAGGCCGATGTTTCGCATTAACCGCGATATTGTCAAGCTGGATTATCCGGTTTTGACGCCCGATAACGTCAAGGAACTGCTGCTCCAGATTATCAAACCACACCAGGTCGAGATTCTTAAAAAAGACTTGGAACTTGATTTCTCTTATTCCATCTCAAAAGTGGCCCGTTTCAGGGGCAATGTGATGTTCCAGCGTGGCACTCCGGCGATGGCGCTGCGCATCGTGCCTTTTGAGATCCCCGATCTTGAGAAGCTTGGAGTACTGCCAGGGGTCAGGGACCTTTGCTTCCTGCCCAGGGGCCTGGTTTTGGTAACCGGTCCCACCGGCAGTGGTAAATCGACGACCCTGGCAGCGATGATTGATATTATCAATCGCGAACGCAGCCTCAATATCGTCACGGTTGAAGACCCGATCGAGTTTTTGCATTCCCATAAAAAAGCCTCTGTCAAGCAGCGGGAGGTCGGTATCGATACCCGCTCTTTTGCCAACGCCCTCAGGCATGTGCTGCGCCACGACCCGGATGTTATCCTGATCGGCGAAATGCGCGACTTAGAAAGCATCAGTATTGCACTTACAGCAGCCGAAACTGGGCACCTGGTTTTTTCTACTCTTCACACCCAGACCGCGCCACTGACCATAAACCGTATCGTGGATGTTTTTGCCGAGCACCAGCGCGATCAGATCCGCCAGCAGCTAACAGGGTCGCTACAGGCAGTTTTATCGCAACAGCTGATCCCCAACATCAGCGGTGACGGCCGGGCCCTGGCAATGGAATTTCTAAAAACAACCAATGCGGTGCGCACCATGATCCGCGAAGGCAAGGAACATCAGCTTTATTCAGTAATGCAGGCCAGTCATGCTACTGGCATGAAAACAATGGATCAGGCCCTTGCTGAGCTCTGCGTTGATGGTAAGATCTCCCGTGATGAAGCGCTTGAAAAATGCATTGATAGAACTGAACTTGAGCGATTATTACAGAGGCAGAATTACATTTCGGGCTAACCTAAACTTAAACCGGGGAGATCAAATTTATGGGTTCATTCTACTACGAGGCTATTAAGAATTCTGGTGAAATATTAACCGGTAAGCTTGATGCTGAAGACTCATCGATTGTAATTGGCCGGTTGCGCTCCATGGGCTTAATGGTCATGGAAGTTAAAGAGGTTAAAAAATCTTTTATCAGTGGTTCATTTAGCATTAAACGAAAAGTTAAATTAGGCGATTTAAGTCTTTTCAGCCGTCAGCTGGCGGCAATGATTAATTCAGGGATTCCGTTAACAAGGGCGCTATATACTCTTAGCTCCCAGGTAACCAATCGCAGCCTTGGAGATGTTTTAGATAAGGTTGCACGCAACGTGGAAAGCGGTATTAGCTTTAGCGAAGCTTTAAATGCTTATCCGGATATATTTGGTGAGCTATATATTAACATGGTAAGCGCCGGTGAAGACGGAGGAACTCTTGAAACGACCCTGAACAGGCTTTCCCACCAGTTGCAGAAAGATAAGGAGCTGCGCGACAGCATCAAATCTGCCTCCTTTTACCCGATGGTCGTTTTTGCCTTCGCCCTTATTATTCTTTTTGCCATGCTTTTCTTTTTAGTGCCTATCTTCGTAGGGTTTTTCCCGGAAGGCGCAGTTTTGCCTTTGCCGACCCAAATTATTGTGTCAGCATCAGATGCCCTAAAAACTTACTGGTATATAATTATACCTTTTTTTATCTTGCTGGGCCTGCTGTTCCGCGCGTATGCCAGAAGCAGTAAAGGAAAAAGAAAGATCGATCGGCTTAAATTCAGGCTGCCGGTTGTTGGTCAGCTGGTCCAGAAAACAGTCATTGCCAGTTTTGCCCGCACTTTTTCAACAATGCTGGCAACCGGTATCCCGGTTGTTCAGGCCCTTGACTCTTCGGGGCTGGCCACCGGCAATTCACTGGTGATCGATGCCACCAAACTGGCGGGCGAAAAGATCCAGGAAGGCAGCAACGTTTCGCAGCCGCTTGTCGAAAGCGGTATCTTTCCGCCGATGGTAACACACATGATTTCTGTCGGTGAAGAGACCGGTAACATCCCTGATATGATGGATAAGGTTGCTGAGTTTTATGAAGAAGAAGTGGCTACCATGACCAAGGGTTTAACCTCCCTGATTGAACCGCTGATGCTAATCGTGGTCGGGATCCTGGTAGGTGGTATGCTGGTCGCACTTTACCTGCCGATCTTTACCGTTATCACGCAATTGTAAAGAAGGAGTTGTAACCGGATGTCTCCTGTTGCCGGAAAGCGCATAGTTGGACTTGAAATTGACTCCGGAATTGCCCACGCTGTTGAAATGACCGGCAAAGCCACTTCACCGTCGCTGGTTAATATTGGCTTTATTCCCTTGCCCGAAGGATCGGTGCGTGAAGGAATGATTGCTGATCCCGAGCAGGTTGGGCTGGCCCTTAAAACTAACTGGAGCAAAGCCGGTTTTAAGGATCGCAAAGTATTGCTGGGCGTCTCGAAT
>CAYGHB010000090.1:0-6906 GCA_964349375.1 uncultured Syntrophomonadaceae bacterium
CCGCTAAAGCGGGGTTTGTCAATATCTCGGTTAAACATCTATTTACAAGGGGAGTGCAAATCATCAGCGCTGAGAAGAACTAAATCACAGAGCTTTGGACGTTTCTCTCTGTCCGAATAATCCTGGCTGCTTTTTGCTCTGGTATAGAAATATTGCTATAGTCATTTTATGAAAAACGGATTATCACTTCAACAAGTCCGCTTAATGGCATTTCTCCTGATCGGATCACCGGACGAAAAGGCGCTCGAAGAAGCAGAACTGCTCGGCAAGCGGGTTGCCAAACTAACCCTCAAACTGCATGACATCCCGCAAAGCGAATAACAGCCTGTCGTTTCAATTATCGCAGCCAGGCATGTTTTATATTTTTTCGAGCAGAAGATCTTTTTCCTGCCAGAGGTTATTAAGCCAGTTTATAAAGCGCTCGCGGTATTCTTGATCACTATGAAAGTCACCTTTTAGTTCTTCTGTCACTGGAATTGTCTCGACTACTACGGTGATTTCTTTTACTCTGCCGCTTAGGAAGCCCCAGAAGCTTCTGCGGTTTTCTCCATATTTGATCGTGACGTTGAGAATATCAGAAAGATAGTCGCCCATTGAGGTAAGCACAAGACCGGTGCCGCCAGGTCGAGGGTTGAGCAGGTTTTTGTATCTTGACTGCCCCTCTATCTTTTTCTTTTCAGTAAAACGCGAACCTTCCACGAAATTCATTACTGAAACCGGTATTGTTTTATATTTCTCACAGGCTTTTCTGGTGGCTTCAACATCCTTGCCGGCCAGATGGGGTTTCCTGGCAATCTCGGCTTTGGAACGTCTTTTCATAAAGGGATAATCAAGCGCCCACCAGGCAAGGCCAAGAACGGGAACCCAGATCAGCGATTGTTTGATAAAAAATCTGAGCATTGGCACCTTCCGGTTGAGCAGTTTCTGCAAAATAAGAATATCACTCCATGACTGGTGGTTAGATAAAACCAGGTAGTTTTTTTTCATATTCAGATTTTCAAGACCTGATAAGTTCCACCTTATGTTTTTTGTGAAGCCCAGAATTAGCGAATTAACAGATATCCAGGTTGTAACAAGAAAATTAAGAATGGTATTCGCCATCTTTTTGGTATAAGCAGATGGAATAAACTTTAAGAAAATTGCCGTTAAGATAAGCGGTAACCAGAAAACAGTATTTAAAATCATCATCAAGGAAGTGAGTGCTCCGTTTAGATCAAATAATAACTCTCTTACTTCATATCGCTGCCTTACTGCACTTAAATTGCTTTCATTGTTCACAGGTCAACTTCCCTTCTATGTGCATAAGCTGCTGTTCTGCTTGTATAAATCGTCTACGAACCTTTCAATCGGCGTTGCATTAAAACTGCATTAAATTACATTACTCTAAAACTATTATAACCTAACAAAGTTGTATTAAGTGCCATTTTATGTATTTCTATTATGCCGAAAACACTTCAGTTTGTAATGGTGCTCTATCTTTCGAATCTGATAGTAAAAGTGGCGGTAGCGGGGTTAGATGATTATTTATGCTTTAAGCAATTAAGCTTCATGATAAGGCTTAACAGCTAAGCTAAAGCAGTTCAGGAAATGATAAGGGTAGCTAAGCCAGGGGCAAAGATCTACATTGGAGATGAAACTGTTAAGCAGATAGAAAAGCAACCGAAGATAATATCCTATTTCTATCAAAAGCCAGATCCTGAGATCTATGACCTTCCTGTAAAATATATACCTGAAGAAATGTTAGATGTTACTACCCACTTTTTATGGAATGAGATGTTATATCTGATTTCTTTTCAGAAGCCTGCCTGAAAGATGACTATGTCAATTGACTTTAAATATTTATTGCTTTAATCGCTTGATCTTTGTTAGACTAAAACCACTTACGAGGCGGTCGCATAATGCCAGATTAAGAGGCCGGATGTTGCCAGATTGGATGGCCGAATGTTACCGGAATAAGTGGCCGAATGAACCGGAATGTGCATTTATTTTCGGGAGCCCTTTTAAAATAATTCAAATAATTCAAGCCAGGCTGCTTACTTATTAACTTACTGCGCTGTAAGTGCATCTTAAAAAAGCATTAGAGAAAGATCTGTGATAAGAGGTTCTATCGCAAATTAGTTAATATATCAGCAGCCTGGCTTTCTTCTGTGCCGTGTGCCGGATAGACAAAATAGCCTACCGGCTAAAAAACCATAACTGCGATAATACTCGAGGTGCAAAGATAGTTGATCATATTTTTACGGGAACTCTTCGGCAATGCCTTTCGGACCAGCTTTACGCTTTTTAAAATCATCATCCCGGTTAGTATCATTACCAGGCTACTGCAGGAATGGGGTTTGATCGACCATTTCGGCATAGTCCTGGGCCCGATTATGGAGCTGGTTGGAATGCCTGGTTCACTCGGATTGGTCTGGGCAGCTGCAATAATCACCAATATCTACGGTGGGATGGTTGTCTTTGCCTCCCTGGCTCCGGGGATGGAGCTCACTGTGGCCCAGGTTTCGGTGCTGGGCACGATGATTTTGGTTGCTCACTCCTTGCCGGTAGAATTGATGATCGCTCAAAAATCAGGCGCCCGCCTGCCGGCCATACTGCTGCTCAGGGTTTTAGGCGCGCTGCTGCTCGGCTGGCTGCTGAAAATAACCTATAATCTGACCGGCGCGCTGCAGCAGCCTAACCAGACCCTGTGGGTTCCGCCTGTTGTCAATCCGGGCTGGGGTTCATGGGCTCTGGCCGAACTGCGCAACCTGCTGTTGATTTTTATTGTTATAGTGGCCTTGTTGGCTTTGATGGAGCTTCTCAGGAGAATGGGCATTATTAAGATTATGATTAAAATGCTGGGGCCGGTCTTAAAGCTATTGGGGATCAGCAGCAAGGCAGCTCCAATCACCATTATCGGGATGACTATGGGCATCAGCTACGGTGGTGGGCTGATTATAAATGAAGCCCGGGAGGGCAATGTGGCCAGGGGGGATCTTTTTGCCTCGATTACCCTGATGAGCTTGTGCCACAGTCTTTTCGAAGATACCATGCTGATGGTTTTGATCGGCGGGCACCTCACCGGCCTGCTCTGGGGCAGGCTCTTTTTCTCCCTGTTGGTCACGATGCTGGTCGTCAGGCTGATTAAACGGTTGCCTGAGAAACTGCTTGACCAATATCTCTTCGCACCGGTCTCAACAAATCTGTAAAGCTATTTTAGAAAAAGCGCCTGAATGTAAACCGAGGGGATGCCTGTGTGCCACGAGGTAACCTAAGCCTCTGAATATGGTTTCTCCGGTAAACCCTTTACAGACAAGCCTTTCAGTTGTTTATCTTGCCGTTGTCACGGCTTAGTACTCAAACGATTTAGTTCTTTGGTCGCCCTGGCTAAAAGATCATCTACTGCTGCTGCTGTCTGATCAGGCAGGGCATTGAGGGTTGGGCCGGATAATATTTCGGTTACTCTTTCCCGGGCTTTTTGGTAGATGCCGTCTTCTCTTACATCGTCTTCATTTTCCAGTCTGGTGTAACCGGATAATAATGGTTGATAGAATTCCTTGCTGCGGCAAAGATTGAAGGTGCTTTCCGCGGAAAGGAAATGACCGCCTGGGCCAACTTTTCTGATCTCCTCAAACAGATTTTTCTGCTCACTGCTATCGATACCCTCAGCAAGACGCCGGCAGCGCAGGGCAATCTCCTTATCGACCAGCAGTTGCTCAAGCAACAGTAGCTGACTGGTTTCCAGCTCACCGATTCCGTTGATGACATCGACGCCGGCCATGACCAGGGGCAGGGTGGTGATCGTTTTTTCCATAATTGCTTCGGAACTGGTGCAGCGGGCATCGGAAAGACAACCGGCCTGGGTATTGGGCAGATTGTAATGGCGGGCCATTTCGCCCATGGCTGCAGTCTGTAAAACCATCTCGGGTGTTCCCTCGAGGAAAGAGCCGGTTTTGAAATCCATAGTTCCCGAGGCAGCTCCGTAGATCTGAGGCGAACCGGGAGCTTCCGCCTGGAAGAGAACCAGGGCTGACAGCGCCTCGGCATTGGCGAGGCAGATGTTTGAAAAAAGCGCCGCCGGCCCGGTGGAACCGCAGGATGGCATGGGGAAGATAAGTACCGGAACATTGTAATGAACCAGGTCCAGGCAGGCTTCGCTCATGGGGCCTTCATGAGTGAGGGGAGCCACGGGGCAGTAGCAGACAGAGCAGATTTTACGCGCTTTGACCGCATCAATACTGCCGAGGATAGTTTTCATCGCTTCGATCAGAAAGGGGACTTCCTCGGGGCGATGCAGTTCATGCTGAACATGCTTTGATGTAGATTTAACAGCAGTGATGAATTCATATAAAACACGCGAAGATGTGGGGGCATCCGAGGCGATAACAGGCGGCCAGCTAATCAGTCCCAGTTCCAGTGTTTCAAATACTCTTGAAGCAAGTTCAATATCCTTAGTTGTGCCGTATCTCTTTTGGCCTGTTTCAAAATCAAGGACAAAACTGGCCGTGCCGTCAAGGGTGTAGGCTGTAAAGGCGGAGGGCATTGGAAAATCGAAGGCGCTGTTCCGGGCGCCAAGGGTAAATGACTTCGGCGCTTTTTTCAGGGCAGCTTCAACCATGCCTCGATCAATGCGGGCAATAGAGCTTTCAGAATCTACGAGCGCTCCGGCATCTGTAAGCAGATTAAGCGCTCTTTTACTGTAAAATCTCACGCCAATATCGCTTAATATGCGCAGGCTTTCTTCATGAATTTTTTCCCGATCTGCATCCGATAGTAATCTGTATTTCAATGCAAACGACTCCCTGCTATTGACGCCACTACCTGACGATGAGAACGTTGGTGCAACCTAAATGCGCAACTTTGTTGCTGACGCTGCCAAGAAAAAGTTCTTTCATTCCGCGAAGCCCCCTGCTGCCAATGGCAATCAGGTTGTAACCGCCCTTGGAGGCAAAATCACAGATTACATCCGCCGGTGATCGTTCCCCATCAACAACCTCTGTCTTAACTGTCAGCCCTTTATCCCTGAAAGGTTCGGCTGCCTCATCGACAATTCTATCGGCTTCCACTTTCAACTGTTTGTTTACATCATTCTTGACCTCAACCGTATAAGGGGTGTTTACCATATAGCTATAGTCATTATGCTCAATTACATTTAAAATTGTCACTTCTGCCTTAACTGCGACGGCAATCGTTAAAACTTCTTCAACAAGCCTCTTCATACTTTTAGAACCATCGGTTGCCAATAATATGCGATACATACCTTCATACCTTTCTCTGATAGAGTTAGTAGTTGCTCATCTTCATTCAACAAAATTATCTTAATTCCTGCAGCCTAGCTTTACATGTTACTGTAGCATAGGTTAGAGATAAATTGATTGGTGTTACGGGGGCTAAAACTTAATTAAGATGCTTTACATACAAACAAATGCTTTACATATGATTGTATACATGTTAAGCTTTAAGTAGTATGCAATTCAATGAAAGTAAAGGATGATGGTCATGGCCAATTATGCAAAGGTTTCTTCAAAGGGGCAGATCACCCTTCCAGCCTCCATCCGCCGGCATCTTAAGGTTGAGCCCGGCATGGTTCTCGAGATAGTCCGGGAAGGAGAGGGGATCTACATAACCGCTGTCAGGGGCGATATATCCAATCTTAAAGGGACCGTTCAGGTTGATAAAATCCAGGATTTCAAAAAGATCAGAAAACAGGTAATGGAGGATTTGGCAAATGAAAAAGCCAAGGGTAATTGATGCCAACATCATCTTACGATTTTTAACCAATGACGAACCGAGCCAGGCGGCAGACTGCGCTGAACTGCTGCAAAAGGTTGAGCTTAATAAAGAAGAAGTCTATATTCCGGACCTGGTCATTGCCGATATTGTCTGGACCCTGGAAAAGTATTATCTGGTCGATAAAGTAAATATCAGGGAGCTGTTAGGACGAATTCTTGCGCTCCAGGGTCTTAAATGCAGCAGTAAAAGTACCGTTTACACTGCGCTTGACATCTACTGTGAACAAAACATCGATTGGACTGACGCCTTTGTCGGCGCCCAGATGCTCTCTGCCGGACAGCAGGAGATCTATTCTTATGATCGCGATTTTGATCGTATCAGAAGTTTAACCCGCCTCAAGCCTCAGGATGCTTAAGTTTTATAACTCCTGATCCGACAGGTTATTGCCTGACGCTACAAAACGGCTATTCCCAAAGCTTTTACTGCCGATTGTGCGTCCCTGAAATTTTTCGGCTGAAAAGGAAACCTCAGGTACTCTGGCCCGCCACTTCACATCATAACTCTCTTCAAGGACTTTCACTGTCCGGGTGGTTTCATCGAGCGAGAGCCATATCTTATGAGTCTTTTCAAGTTTAGCTTTAGCAAAAATTTCGTACCAGGATGCATCGACAATTTTCCACTCTGCCACTAAGTCGATATCTTCTCCTTCGCTCACCTGAAAGGGCAGTCCATCCTGATTCAATTCCAGCAGTTTTTCTTTAACGGCAGCCTTCGGTAGGGGGTCAACACTATCTTTTGCCCGCACAATGCCCTTAATAGAATCCATAAAACCCATCGATTTCTCCTCCTTATCTGTTCTTTTTGGCCCGGGCCAGTTTCAAGGCATCAAAAAGGCCTCTTTGTTTAATCGTTTTCAGGGCCAGGCCCCTGGGGGTCATCTCAAAAAACTTGCGTCCGTAACGATTAAGAGCTTCTTCGTCAATTTCGAAACCCAACCCGGGCTTATCAGGCAGGGTAATAAAACCTTCACTATCAATCATAAAATGATCTTTCATCAGGGCATCCCGGTACTGTGGGATCCAGGCCGGAGGCTCATAGGGAAACTCGATCGGTTCACGGTCTGGGCTGGCAGCGGCAATCTGCAGGTTAATGGCAAAGCCGATCCCGTTTGTCCAGGTGTGAGGTTTAAAGCGT